>NZ_JBSVWF010000006.1:0-180501 GCF_054071635.1 Pseudomonas sp. SDO52101_S400
TGCAGTGTGTCAGTTGACAGATATGCTGCCTGACACGACGCCTTCGCGAGCAAGCCCGCTCCCACATTGGTTTTGTGGCGTTGCAGGAATAGTGGGCAACAAAAAGGCCCCCATATAGGGAGCCTTGATGTTCAGCGGTTCGACTTACATATTCGGATAGGTCGGGCCGCCAGCGCCTTCCGGCGTCACCCACGTGATGTTCTGCGAAGGGTCCTTGATGTCACAGGTCTTGCAGTGCACGCAGTTCTGGGCGTTGATCTGGAAGCGCTTCTCGCCGTCTTCCTTGGTGATCACTTCATACACGCCGGCCGGACAGTAGCGCTGCGCCGGTTCGTCGTACATCGGCAGGTTGCGGGCAAGCGGGATGCTCGGGTCGGTCAGCTTCAGGTGGCACGGCTGTTCTTCTTCGTGGTTGGTGCCGGAGATGAACACCGAGCTCAGCTTGTCGAAACTGATCTTGCCGTCGGGTTTCGGGTAGTCGATCTTCTTGCAGTCGGCCGCGAGCTTGAGGCAGGCGTAGTCCGGTTTGGTGTCGTGCAGGGTGAACGGCAGTTTGCCGCCGAAGATGTTCTGGTCCAGCCAGTTGAAACCGCCGCCGACGATGGCGCCGAACTTGTGGATCGCCGGGCCGAAGTTGCGGCTGGCGAACAGTTCTTCGTAGAGCCAGCTTTTCTTGAAGGCGTCGACGTAGGTGGTCAGCTCTTCGGTTCCGTCCTTTTCAGCGAACAGCGCGTCGGCCACGGATTCAGCAGCGAGCATGCCGGACTTCATCGCGGTGTGGCTGCCCTTGATCTTGGCGAAGTTCAGGGTGCCGAGGTCGCAACCGATCAGCGCGCCGCCCTTGAAGACCATCTTCGGCAGCGAGTTCAGGCCACCTTTGCAGATCGCACGTGCGCCGTAACTGATGCGCTTGCCGCCTTCCAGATATTGCTTCAATACCGGGTGATGCTTGAGGCGCTGGAACTCGTCGAACGGCGACAGGTAGGTGTTGCTGTAGGACAGATCGACGATCAGGCCGACAACCACCTGGTTGTTTTCCAGGTGATAGAGGAAGGAACCGCCGGTGTTCTCGGTGCCCATGATGTCCATCGGCCAACCGGCGGTGTGCACCACCAGGCCAGGCTGGTGTTTGGCCGGGTCGATTTCCCAGATTTCCTTCAGGCCGATGCCGTAGTGCTGGGCGTCGGTGTCGCTGTCGAGGTTGTAGCGCTTGATCAGTTGCTTGCCGATGTGGCCACGGCAGCCTTCGGCGAACAGCGTGTATTTGCCACGCAGTTCCATGCCCGGGGTGTACAGGCCTTCTTTTGGATGACCTTCGCGGTCGACACCCAGGTCGCCGGTGATGATCCCGCGTACCACGCCGTTTTCATTGATCAGCGCTTCCTGAGCGGCGAAGCCCGGGTAGATTTCTACGCCCAGGTTTTCGGCCTGCTGAGCGAGCCAGCGGCACAGGTTGCCGAGGGAAATAATGTAGTTGCCTTCGTTGTGCATGGTCTTGGGCACAAAGAAGTCAGGAATTTTCTGCGCGCTTTCGGCGTTTTTCAGCACGAAAATGTCATCGCGGGTGACTGGCGTGTTCAGCGGGGCGCCGAGTTCTTTCCAGTCCGGGAACAGTTCGTTCAGGGCCCGTGGTTCGAATACGGCACCGGACAGGATGTGTGCGCCGACTTCGGAGCCTTTTTCGACCACGCAGACGCTGATTTCCTTACCGGCTTCGGCGGCCTTCTGCTTCAGACGGCAGGCGGCGGACAGGCCAGCGGGGCCGGCACCGACGATGACCACGTCGAATTCCATGTATTCGCGTTCCACAGGCTATCTCCTACTCAAGGCTCAACAGTTTTTTTTCTAATTTGGAGGTTCGGTGTCGTATCCGTTATTGCCTTTACGTTAACGTCAAGGGTAATAATGGGCAAACCACCTTTCTCTCTAGGCGGCGCATTATATCTACACCACTCTTAGCGTCCAATACAAACGTTTGTTTGAATCGGCTCCAGCCCAGAGAAATCAAAGAAGCGCGGCTTATGACAGGGCATTTTGGCGTATTGACCAGAATGGGCGTTCCGGTCAAGATACGGGCGGTTTTGCGCTCGCCGTAGGCTGAATGGTGGTTTCAAGAGCACCTCTAAAGACAGGGCGTAGGCGGTAACCGGTGATGCGCAGCGCAGGTTCGGCGCGCAGTTTACACACCGCGAAGCGGCATGACTCGTCGGTCACGACTGACGAACGGTCATCCCTCTTAGCCGGCGTTTTTAGAGGTGCCCTTGTGCCCGATGAGCATCAACCGCCAGGTTCGCCTAGGCGACTTTCTTTTCACCGGAGAGTAACGAGGAATCCATGAAGGTTCTTGTAGCTGTCAAACGCGTTGTGGATTACAACGTCAAGGTTCGCGTCAAGGCGGACAATTCCGGCGTAGACCTCGCCAACGTCAAGATGTCGATGAACCCATTCTGCGAAATCGCAGTGGAAGAAGCCGTACGCCTGAAAGAAAAAGGCGTTGCGACTGAAATCGTCGTCGTCTCCATCGGCCCGTCCACCGCTCAGGAACAGCTGCGTACCGCACTGGCTCTGGGTGCCGACCGCGCCATCCTCGTCGAATCCGCTGAAGACCTGACCTCCCTGGCCGTGGCCAAGCTGCTCAAGGCCGTGGTCGACAAGGAACAGCCTCAACTGGTGATCCTGGGCAAACAGGCCATCGACAGCGACAACAACCAGACCGGCCAAATGCTCGCAGCACTGAGCGGCTACGGTCAGGGCACTTTCGCTTCGAAAGTCGAAGTCTCCGGCGACAGCGTTGCCGTGACCCGCGAAATCGACGGCGGCGCGCAGACCGTTTCCCTGAAACTGCCGGCCATCGTCACCACCGACCTGCGTTTGAACGAGCCGCGCTACGCGTCCCTGCCAAACATCATGAAAGCCAAGAAGAAGCCTCTCGAAGTGCTGACTCCGGACGCTTTGGGCGTTTCCACCGCCTCCACCAACAAGACCCTGAAAGTCGAAGCGCCGGCTGCACGCAGCGCGGGCATCAAGGTCAAGTCGGTGGCTGAACTGGTCGAGAAACTGAAAAACGAAGCGAAGGTAATCTAAATGACTATCTTGGTTATTGCTGAACACGACAACAAAGTGCTGGCTCCGGCCACTCTGAACACCGTGGCTGCCGCTGCCAAAATTGGTGGTGACATCCACGTTCTGGTTGCCGGCCAGGGCGCTGGCGCCGTGGCTGAAGCCGCTGCGAAAATCGCCGGTGTGAGCAAAGTCCTGAACGCTGACAATGCTGCCTACGCGCATCAGCTGCCGGAAAACGTTGCTCCGCTGGTTGCTGAGCTGGGCAAGGGTTACAGCCACATTCTGGCCGCTGCGACTTCCAACGGCAAAAACATCCTGCCGCGCGTTGCCGCCCAGCTGGATGTTGACCAGATCTCCGAGATCATTTCGGTAGAAAGCGCTGATACCTTCAAGCGTCCGATCTACGCCGGTAACGCCATCGCTACCGTGCAGTCGACCGCCGCGATCAAAGTGATCACCGTGCGTGCCACCGGTTTCGACCCGGTTGCTGCTGAAGGTGGTTCGGCTGCCGTTGAATCGGTAGCCGCTGCTCACAACGCCGGCACTTCCAGCTTCGTCAGCGAAGAGCTGGCCAAGTCCGATCGTCCTGAGCTGACCGCTGCCAAGATCGTCATTTCCGGCGGCCGTGGCATGCAGAACGGTGACAACTTCAAACATCTGTACGCCCTGGCCGACAAGCTGGGCGCCGCAGTGGGTGCTTCCCGCGCCGCGGTCGACGCAGGTTTCGTACCGAACGACATGCAGGTCGGTCAGACCGGCAAGATCGTTGCGCCACAGCTGTACATCGCCGTCGGTATCTCCGGCGCGATCCAGCACCTGGCCGGCATGAAAGACTCCAAAGTGATCGTTGCGATCAACAAGGACGAAGAAGCACCGATCTTCCAGGTGGCCGATTACGGCCTGGTGGCGGATCTGTTCGAAGCCGTACCTGAGCTGGAGAAGCTGGTCTAATCCGGCGGCTTCACTTATAAAGAGCCCGGCCTGTTGGTCGGGCTTTTTTTTGTCTCGGATTTGAGTGGGAGCGTTTCGCCATGGATCTGCATCGCCGGTTGGGCTTCTCGTTATTGCTGTGTTCAGGCCTGTTGCCGGGATTGTCCATGGCGGCGGGCAAATGCGAGCGGCTGATCGTCACCGGCAGCCCGGATGCACCGCCGTATCTTTGGCAGGATCCGCAGAATCCAAAACAGTTGATCGGTGCCAGTGCCGACCTGTTGCAGCAGGTAGCGAAGGACCTGGGCATCAAGGTAGAACTGCTTTACGCCGGTAAACGCTCACAGGCACTCGACGAGGTTCGCAGCGGGCGCATGGACATGCTGGCCGACGCCCCCATGACTTTCAACGAACTGGAAAACCTCGACTACATTCATCCACCGCTGCTGGAAAACGACTATCTGGTCTGGACCCGGAAGGGCTCGACCCTGGTCTACAGCGAAGCCAAAGATCTTCAGGGCCATCAAGGAGCATTGTCGGAAAAATCTCGAATGACCCAGGCATTCGGCACTTTCGCCGAGCAGCATTTGACCCTGACCCGTACGGCAAACCTCACTCAGGCCCTGCAGAAACTGCTGCTGGGCGAAGTGGAATATGTACTCGCCGGTCGCTACTCGGGGATGGCGGCCGCGCAGGCATTGGGCATGGCCAATGATCTGCTGGCCTTTGAGCAGCCGATTGACCGTCCCGGTCTGTTCCTGGCACTTTCCCACAACTCGGCGTGCAACGATCCGTGGTTGCGCGGACAGCTGGCCAAAAAGATGACAGAATTGCCCGCGTCCGGCCTGACGGAAGCCGCGCTGCAACGCAACATCGAGCGCTGGAAGGCGCAGCAGCAACAGCCGCCGCAACAACCTGTCAGCGCCCCAAAACAGTAGGGATTCTTAGTGAGTAATCGAGTTCTTTTCACGGCCCTGGCCGTTCTGGCCCTGGCCGGTTGCGCCAGCGATCCGGCACCCAATGAACAAATGCGCCTCACCGAACAGGCGCTGGAGCAGGCCAAGGCTGTCGGCGCCACCGCCGACGAAGTGCCGGAAATGAAGCTGGCAGAAGACAAGTTCAACCGGGCCAAGGGCAGCATGACCGGCGAATCCTTCAAGAATGCGCGGATGCGCGCCGAACAGGCCGAGTTGGACGCACGCCTGGCCGAAGCCAAGGTGCTGACCCAGAAGAGCGAGGAGCAACTGAATGTGCTCAATACCCGCATCGTCCGCCTGCGCAAGCAACTGGGGGATGCCCAATGAGCCTGACTTCAAAAGCCTTCGGCACTCTGATCCTCGTGGGTTTTGCCAGCCTCTATGGTTGCGCCGGTCAACACAGCGAAACCGCTTTGCAGGAGGCCAGCGCTGACTTCCAGAAGGTCAAGGAAGATTCCAATGTGCTGCGTATCGCGCCGAAAGACGTGATCCGTGCCGGTGAATCCCTGGCCCGCGCCGATCGCCTCTCCACTTATTGGGGAAGCGGCTCGGACGTGGCGCATTACTCCTACCTGAGCCAGCGTTACAGCCAGATCGCCCGCGAGCACACCAATCTGGTGCTTAACGAAGAGCGTGCGGCGAAGCTGGAACTGGAGCGCCAGCGCCTGCAACTGGCATTGCGCGAATCCAAACTGTTGAGCGTGCAGCAGCAAGGCAAATGGCTGGAAGAACAGATCGTCGCACTGGCCACCACCCAGACCGATCGAGGTCTGGTGATGACCCTCGGTGACGTGCTGTTCGACACCGGCGAAGCCGAGCTGAAGAATTCGGCGAATCGCGTGGTCCTGAAGATCGTGCAATTCCTGCAGCTCAATCCGAAGCGCGTGGTGCGCATCGAGGGCTATACCGACAGCACTGGCGGCAAACAGGAAAACCTCAAGCTGTCCCGTGATCGTGCGCAGTCGGTTGCCGATGTGCTGACGGACCTGGGCATCGACGAAAAACGCATTCAGGTCGAAGGCTACGGCGACGAATACCCGGTGGACGCCAACGCTTCCGAGCGTGGGCGTGCGCAGAATCGTCGGGTGGAAATCGTATTCTCCGACGAAAAAGGCCAGCTCGGCGCCGCCCGCTGAGGGTGGCGTTACTGGAAAGCCCGGCCTGTCATGCAGCGCCGGGCTTTTTTACGTCTGTCGATTACCTCACAAAGCAGTACAGATTTATCCGACACTGCACTGTATGGTTGACTAATATGGCAACTGTCCCAGTACACTTCAGAACTGTTCCGGTATTGTTCACACAAAAATAAAATACCCGTGATATCGAGTGCTGCGTCATGACCAATCTCTTGCTCTACCAACGTATTGCTCAACAACTGGCCGAAGACATCCGCCGTGGCGTCTATCAACCGGGCGAGCGCGTGCCTTCGGTGCGCAAGATGAGTTCGCAGCTCAACGTCAGCCATGCCACGGTATTGCAGGCTTACGCCAACCTTGAGGATCAGGGGCTGATCCGCGCACGGCCGCAGTCTGGCTACTACGTGCACCAGACCCCGGCACTGACCGCACCGACCCCGGACATTGCCCGGGTCGAACGACCAGGCCTGGTCACCCGCGCCAGCATCATTCAGCAAGTATTGGTCGAGTCGCGCCGCGAAGGCGTGTTCCCGCTGGGCGCAGCCGTGCCGAGCGTCGATTATTTGCCAGTGCGCGCTTTGCATCAGCAGTTGGCCAAAGTCACCCGATTCCATAGTCCGCGCGCCTTCAGCTACATGTTCAGCCCGGGTTTCGAACCGTTGCGTCGGCAAGTGGCGATCCGTATGCGCGACGCCGGGGTGGTGGTTGACCCGTCGGAAGTGGTGATCACTCACGGTTGTGTCGATGCGCTGCAGATGTCGTTGCGAGTGCTGACGCGTCCCGGCGATCTGATCGCCGCCGAATCACCGACCTATTACGGATTGCTGCAACTGGCCGACCTGCTTGGCCTGAAAGTCATCGAAATCCCCAGCGACCCGGCCACCGGCATGAGTCTGGAAGCCCTGCAACTGGCGGCCAACCAATGGTCGATCAAGGCGCTGGTGCTGACCACACGACTGAGCAACCCGCTGGGTGGCACGATGCCCGAAGAGCGGCAAAAACAATTGCTGCGTCTGGCCTCGGATTTCGATATCCAGATCGTCGAAGACGATATCTATGGCGAACTGATGTTCGAGCAAGGTCGCACCAAGGCGCTCAAGGCCTACGACCGGCTGGATCGGGTGATTTACTGTTCGAGCTTTTCCAAGACCTTGTCACCCGGTGTGCGTGTCGGCTGGATGATTGCCGGCAAGTATCAGCAGGAAATCCAGCGTCTGCAGACCTTCACCACGCATTCGGCGTGCAGCGTCACCCAAATGGCGATTGCCGCTTATCTGGAAAATGGCGGTTATGACCGGCATTTACGGTACATCCGCCAGGAATACCGAAAAAACCTCAGCGCGTTCCAGCTGGCGGTGCAGCAGTACTTCCCCGAAGGCACGCAAATGACCCGGCCCACGGGCGGTTTCATCCTTTGGGTGAGTCTGCCGGGGCGGGTCAACACGCAGGAATTGCATGTCCGCGCATTGCAGCAGGGCATCAGCATCGCACCGGGTCTGATCTTCAGTAATACCGAGCAGTTCAACCACTGTATCCGCCTGAACTGCGGCACGCCGTGGAATCGCGAGGCGGAAAGGGCGTTGATGACGCTTGGTCTGCTGGCGACTCAACTGTGTCAGGAAATGGCCGGCGGTTTCTGAACAGACCACGCGGCGTGCTTGTCATGTGGCGTTCAACAAGCGAGCATATGGCCCTCTGCCGTTAGCGTTGTAGGTTCCATGAAAGCGATTTTTCCTGCTGCCTGGGTTTTGCTTTGTCTATTGATGATCGGTCACGCGCCAGCTGTCATGGCCGCTGCCGTTTCGGAAAAACCGACAGCAGCGTCCACGGTTAAAAAGCCGGTTGCCAGCAAGAAAGCCGTTCCTGCGAAAGACAAGCAACAGAAAAAAGCCGCCCCTGCAAAGAAACGCGCGCCAATCGCTTCCAAGTCGAAATCCGCCAGTGAAGTGGCCAGGACGCCGTTACCTCCGGCCAGACTCGACTTGAGTCTGCCCAAGGACATGGTTCAGCAGTTGAGACCGGTCGGCACTGTGCCGCTGCCCAAGCGTGAGGCGATCCTGCCGCAGATGTTCGGCGAGAAGAACAGCGGTTTCCAACTCAACGGTCGTCTGCTGAGCAACGAAATGCAGTTGCAGCTGCGCAACGAAGAACGCCGTGAAGTCGAAGGCGCGGCGCTGGATTTCGAATTCAAGCAGTAAATTCAATCGATCCGTGACCCGCAGACCAGACGCTTTGTCGGAGACTGGTCAGTCACTTTCGTTTCTGCGTAAAAACCCCGGTTCAGGGAATTTAAAACAGCCGTTTTAGCGGTTACCCTGTCCGCGTCCCTTTAACACATTGCCCGTCGCGAGGAACTCGTCGTCATGAAATGCCGCGAAGGCTGTGGCGCCTGTTGCATTGCCCCCTCCATCAGCTCGCCGATTCCAGGCATGCCCGATGGCAAACCTGCCGGCGAACGTTGCGTTCAGCTCTCGGTCGAAAACCTGTGCAGCATTTTCGGCCAACCGGAGCGTCCAGCGGTCTGTTCGGGGTTCAAGGCCGATGTTGAAGTCTGCGGAAGCAGTCAGGAGGACGCGATCAGACTGCTCGGCTGGTGGGAGCAGATGACGGCGGCGTGATGTGTCAAACGAACGGAACTTCAACAATAAGGAATAAGACTATGGGTTCGCTGCATCGTATCGCTGTGTTGTGTGGTTTGACTGCCGTGCTGGCCACTTCGGCTGCCCAGGCTGAAGACTGGAAAGTGGCCAAGAACCAAGACGGCATCAAAGTCTCCCTGAGCGAAGTGCCGGGTTCGGACTACAAGTCTTATCAGGGCGTGACCTTGATGAAGACCACTGTCGCCAAATTGCGCGCATTGCAGGAAGACGTCTCCGGCGCCTGTGCCTGGATTCACGAGTGCAAGACCCAGAAACTGCTCAAGCACGAAGGCGATCAGAGCTGGACCTACACCCAGTTCAATACGCCATGGCCGGTGACCCCGCGCGACTCCATCCTGCACGTCACCACTGTTGAAGGCGCCGATGGCAGCCTGACCCGCAACCTCGAAGGCCTGCCGAAGTACCTGCCGGAAGAAAAAGGCTTTGTCCGCGTAACTCAGGTCAAAGGCTTCTGGAAGTTCGTGCCAAAAGGCGATCAGGTCGAAGTGACTTACCAGGTCCACACCGAGCCAGGTGGTAGCGTGCCGTCGATGATTGCCAACAAGTTCGTGGTCGACGCACCGTTCAATACCTTGAAAGCCCTGAAAGAGCGCGCCGAGAAGTAAGTATCGCGTTCCTCTGCAAACGCCCCGATGAACTCGGGGCGTTTTGTTTTGTAGGTTTATTGTGTTTCCGGATATGCGTTGAACGAAATTTTCACAAAGTCTTCAAGACAATTCGCCCGCGCTGTTTGCAGCTGTCCGGGTATGCCGTGCCTTTAATGAAAGAGTCCGGCAGCGGGGCAGTAATCAATGGCAATGCCGCCGGTGATCGTGCAACATTTGCGCACCGCGCAAGCCCCGGGGCCTGGAATGGCCAACAGAGGGCAGGGCGCAGCTGTATTTTTGCAACTTCAACTTCCAATGGGTCCTAAAACGACATGGCAAACCCGGACGCCCTGAATCAGCAGCGATCTTCCAGTCGCCTGCTGCAACCGACCGTCAAATCGCATCTGGCCTACACGCTTCTGTGCGCGCTGGTCATGATGGTGATGTTTTCCGTGCTGCGCCTCGCGCTGCTGGTCTACAACCGCGAGATGATCCTCGACACCCCGGCTTCGACGTTCCTCGAAGCCTTCGCCAACGGCCTGCGTTTCGACCTGCGCCTTGTGGTTTACCTCTGTGTTCCGATGGTGCTGGCGCTGTTCAGTGCCCGGGCCATGGCTGCTCGCGGGTTCTTCCGTCTGTGGCTGACCGTGACCTCCAGCATTGCGCTGTTCCTTGGTCTGATGGAGATGGACTTCTACCGCGAGTTCCACCAGCGCCTCAACGGCTTGGTGTTCCAGTATGTGAAGGAAGACCCGAAAACCGTGATGAGCATGCTCTGGTACGGTTTCCCGGTGGTGCGTTACCTGCTGGCATGGGCCGTGGGCACGTTGATCCTGACCCTGGCGTTCAAGGGCGCCGACCGTCTGACCCGTCCACGTGGTCCGTTCAGTGGCGGCAACGTCGGCACCCGTCAGGTGGCGCCATGGTATGCGCGTCTGGCGGTGTTCGTGGTGTGCCTGCTGATCTGCGTGGTCGCCGTGCGTGGCACCCTGCGTCAGGGCCCGCCGCTGCGTTGGGGTGACGTGTACACCACCGAATCGAACTTCGCCAACCAGCTCGGCCTCAATGGCACCCTGTCGCTGATCGCGGCTGCCAAGGACCGCATGGGCGAAGACCGCAACAACATCTGGAAGGCCACGCTGCCGCAGGATCAGGCGCAGAAAGTCGTCCGCGAGATGCTGGTGATGCCGGACGACAAACTGGTCGACAGCGACATCGCCGCCGTGCGTCGTGACTACACGCCGCCGGCCGACAAGACTCTGCCGATCAAGAACGTCGTCGTGATCCTCATGGAAAGCATGGCCGGTCACTCGGTGGGCGCTCTCGGTGCGCCGGGCAACATCACGCCGTACCTCGACAAACTGTCGAAGGAAGGCTTGCTGTTCGACCGCTTCTTCTCCAACGGCACTCACACCCACCAGGGTATGTTCGCCACCATGGCCTGCTTCCCGAACCTGCCGGGTTTCGAATACCTGATGCAGACCCCGGAAGGCAGCCACAAACTGTCCGGCCTGCCGCAGTTGCTCAGCGCGCGCAAGTATGACGACGTCTACGTCTACAACGGCGACTTTGCCTGGGACAACCAGTCCGGGTTCTTCAGCAACCAGGGCATGACCAACTTCGTTGGCCGCAATGACTTCGTCAACCCGGTGTTCTCCGATCCGACCTGGGGTGTGTCCGACCAGGACATGTTCGACCGCGGTCTGGTGGAGCTCAAGGCACGGGAAAACGGCAAGCCGTTCTACGCACTGCTGCAGACCCTGTCCAACCACACACCTTACGCCTTGCCGACGCCATTGCCGGTCGAGCGCGTAACGGATCGTGGCACGCTCAACGAGCACTTGACCGCCATGCGTTACGCGGACTGGGCGCTGGGCCAGTTCTTTGAAAAGGCCCGCAAGGAGCCTTACTTCAAGGAAACCCTGTTTGTCATCGTCGGCGACCATGGCTTTGGCAACGAGCGTCAGATCACCGAAATGGACCTGGGCCGCTTCAACGTGCCGATGCTGATGATCGCACCGGGCATCCAGGAAAAATTCGGTACTCGTGACCACACCGTGGGTACGCAGATCGACATCGTGCCGACCATCATGGGTCGCCTGGGTGGCGAAGTGCGTCATCAGTGCTGGGGCCGTGACCTGCTCAACCTGCCGGCAGGCGATACCGGTTTTGGTGTGATCAAGCCGTCGGGCAGCGAGCAGACTACCGCCATCGTTACGGCTGACCAGATCCTGGTGCTGCCGAAAGAGAAGGAAATGGCGCCGAAGATCTACCAGTACCAACTGGGCGCGAATCCTTCTGCCGAAATCATTCCGGACGCACCGCGCACTGCCGAGTTGAAACTCAAACTCGAAGCGTTCCTGCAGACGGCCACCAAGAGCCTGATCGACAACACCGCCGGTGTGATTAACGGCAAGCCGGACTGATCATTCGGCACAATAAAAAGAGGCCCTTTTCAGGGCCTCTTTTTTTGTCGGTCAAAAAGTCATATCCGACCGAGTAACAACAGCACCAGCAGCACAACCAGCACCACACCGATAATGCCCGAAGGGCCATAACCCCAACTTCTGGAGTGCGGGAAGACCGGCAGACCACCGATCAGCAACAGGATCAGGATAATGATAAGAATTGTGCCCATGTCGATTTCCTTGTTGATAGTGTCTGAGAAGTCTTGGTGTTCAAGGGCGGCTGGAAGTTGAACTAAATCCAGACGGCTTATAAATTCCGACTGGTGCGCATGAAAGAAAATTCAATGTTTTTTCAGTGTATTTGGTTCACGGTCTTATTTCGTTTGATGCCACGGTTTGCTCCTGCCATTCAGCAATCTGATGGAGCGTGGGTGGCTCCGGATCCTTCGCTACACTCCGCGCATCTTCCCCGGAACAACAAGGCTGTTTGCTATGCAAAATCGCATGATGATCACTGGCGCGGGCTCCGGCCTGGGCCGCGAAATCGCGCTGCGCTGGGCGCGTGAAGGCTGGCAACTGGCCTTGTCGGACGTCAGCGAGCCCGGCTTGCAAGAAACTCTGAAACTCGTTCGCGAGGCCGGCGGCGACGGCTTCATCCAGCGCTGCGATGTGCGCGATTACAGCCAGCTCACCGCGTTCGCCCAGGCCTGTGAAGAGAAACTGGGCGGCATCGACATTATCGTCAACAACGCGGGCGTGGCATCTGGGGGATTCTTCAGTGAGCTGTCGCTGGAAGACTGGGACTGGCAGATCGCGATCAACCTGATGGGCGTGGTCAAAGGCTGCAAGGCGTTCCTGCCACTGCTGGAACAGAGCAAGGGCAAGATCATCAACATCGCCTCGATGGCGGCGCTGATGCAGGGCCCGGCGATGAGCAACTACAACGTGGCCAAGGCTGGCGTGGTGGCGTTGTCCGAAAGCCTGCTGATCGAACTGGCCCAACAGGAAGTCGGTGTCCACGTGGTTTGCCCGTCGTTCTTCCAGACCAATCTGCTGGACTCGTTCCGTGGTCCGACTCCGGCGATGAAAGCCCAGGTCGGCAAGTTGCTGGAAAGTTCGCCGATCACCGCCGCCGATATCGCTGACTACATCTACAAGCAGGTCGCCGCCGGCGAGTTCATGATCCTGCCCCACGAACAAGGACGTATGGCCTGGGCGATCAAGCAGAAGAACCCGCAGCTGCTGTACAACGAAATGACCGCGATGGCGGAAAAGATGCGCGCCAAGGCCAAACAGAACAACGGCTGAACTTGCACCGCTGAAGTCCCGTCGTTAGGGTGACCGCCACAGTCACCCTGACGAGTCATCTGCATGCTCAACTACTTGTGGTTTTTCCTCGCCGCGCTGTTCGAAATCGCCGGTTGTTTCGCTTTCTGGATGTGGTTGCGCCAGGGCAAGAGTGCCTTGTGGGTGATCCCGGCGCTGCTCAGCCTGACTCTGTTTGCACTGTTGTTGACGCGTGTTGAAGCGACCTACGCCGGTCGCGCCTACGCCGCTTACGGCGGCATCTACATCATTGCGTCGATTGGCTGGCTGGCGGTGGTTGAGCGCATCCGCCCGCTGGGGTCGGACTGGATCGGTGTCGCCTTGTGCGTGATCGGAGCCAGCGTGATTCTGTTCGGGCCACGATTTTCGGCGACCTGAAGCACGGGTTTGAAGGAAACGTCTGAAGGTCAAAGCGACCTGGCGCGTAGGGTTTGACTGATTTGCCCGCAGCGCATTGTAGGGCGCTCGAAAGCCGCGCATCTTCAAGGCTCGAAAACCTTGAAGGACAACCCCCATGCTTGTACTCAGCCGTGTTGTCGGTGAACTGATTTCCATCGGCGACAACATCACTTTGCGCGTTCTGGCGGTCAACGGCTCCAGCGTGCGATTCGGCGTCGAGGCGCCAAAGCAGGTCAACGTGCACCGCGCCGAAGTCTATGAGCGGATCCAGCGCAAGCAGGCCAGCGGCAAGGGCCGTTGACCGTTTCAGTCGAACAGGTGCTTGGGCACGTCGTGTTTGAGCATCAACTGGCACTGTTCGCTTTCCGGGTCGAAGACGATCAGCGCCTGGCCTTTGGTCAGGGCCTGGCGAACCCGCAACACGCGGGTTTCCAGTGGAGTGTCGTCACCGTTGTCGGTGCCGTCGCGGGTGACGAAATCCTCGATCAGGCGGGTGAGGGTGTCGACTTCAAGCGCGTCGTAGGGAATCAGCATGGGCACCTCGGCTAAATCAATGTCGGGATGCTACGGCGAATGACCGCCGAGGGCCAGACTCAACTGTCCGAGCGTTGCCCCACCAGACTGTCCACCGACGGCACCCGGGTGTCGCTTTCCATTTGCGTCTCGTGTTCGATCTGGTGACTGAAGCGATCCAGTGACGCGTTGGCCGGTTGCGCATCACTGGCGAACACCGGCGGACTCAGGATGTACGCACCCAGCAGACGACTCAGCGCGGCGAGGCTGTCGATGTGCGTGCGTTCGTAGCCGTGGGTCGCGTCGCAGCCGAAGGCGAGCAGGGCGGTGCGAATGTCGTGGCCGGCGGTCACGGCTGAATGGGCGTCGCTGAAGTAATAGCGAAACAGGTCGCGGCGCACCGGTAACTCGTGTTCACCGGCGAGGCGCAACAGGTGTCGCGACAAGTGATAGTCGTAAGGTCCGCCGGAATCCTGCATCGCTACACTCACCGCGTGCTCACTGGAGTGTTGGCCGGGCGCGACCGGGGCGATATCGATCCCGACAAACTCGCTGACATCCCACGGCAAGGCCGCCGCCGCGCCGCTGCCGGTTTCCTCGGTGATGGTGAATAGTGGATGGCAATCGATCATCAACTCCTGACCGCTGTCGACGATGGCTTTCAGCGCCGCGAGCAACGCCGCGACCCCAGCCTTGTCATCCAGGTGGCGGGCACTGATATGGCCGCTTTCGGTGAACTCCGGCAGCGGATCGAACGCCACCACATCGCCCACACTGATACCCAGCGAGTCGCAATCGGCGCGGGTCGCGCAGTAGGCGTCCAGGCGCAGTTCGACGTGATCCCAACTGATCGGCATCTCGTCCACGGCGGTGTTGAAGGCATGCCCGGACGCCATCAGCGGCAATACGCTGCCGCGGATCACGCCGTTGTCGGTGAACAGGCTGACGCGGCTGCCTTCGGCGAAGCGGCTCGACCAACAACCGACCGGCGCGAGAGTCAGACGCCCGTTGTCCTTCACCGCGCGCACGGCGGCGCCGATGGTGTCCAGGTGCGCCGACACCGCGCGGTCGGGGCTGTTTTTCTTGCCCTTGAGCGTGGCGCGGATGGTGCCGCGACGGGTCATTTCGAAGGGAATGCCGAGCTCTTCCAGACGCTCGGCGACGTAACGCACGATGGTGTCGGTGAACCCGGTGGGGCTGGGAATGGCGAGCATCTCCAGCAGGACTTTTTGCAGGTAGTTCAGATCCGGTTCGGGAATTTGGGTGGTCATGGAAACTCCTGTTGCGGGGCCTCATTCCCGCGTTGGACGCGGGAGTGAGGCTGAAGAGAGATCAAACGGCCGGCTGACTGTGCGGAAACAACAGATCGACAAACCGCTCGGCCGTCGGCTGCGGCTCATGGTTGGCCAGGCCTGCCCGTTCGTTGGCTTCGATGAACACGTACTCCGGCTGATCGGCGGCGGGCACCATCAGGTCGAGCCCGACCATCGGGATATCCAGCGCTCGCGCCGCACGCACGGCGGCATCGACCAGGGTCGGATGCAGAATCGCCGTGACGTCTTCCAGCGTGCCGCCGGTGTGCAGGTTCGCCGTACGTCGCACGAACAGATGCTCGCCGGCCGGCAGGATGCTGCTGTAGTCGTAACCCGCCGCGTGCAGGGTGCGCTGGGTTTCGTGGTCCAGCGGGATTTTGCTCTCACCGCTGGTGGCCGCTTGCCGGCGTCTGCTCTGGGCTTCGATCAGGGCGCCGATGGAGTGATGACCGTCACCGACCACTTCGGCCGGGCGGCGGATTGCTGCCGCGACCACATCGAAACCGATCACCAGAATCCGCAGGTCGAGGCCTTCGTGGAAGCTTTCGAGTAGTACCCGGCTGTCGAATTGCTTCGCGGTTTCGATGGCTTTCTGTACTTCTTCGATGCTTTGCAGATCCACCGCCACGCCCTGGCCTTGCTCGCCATCCAGCGGCTTGACCACTACCCGCTGGTGCTCATCGAGAAACGCCAGATTGTCGTCCGCATTCGCTGCCAGTTGCTGTGCCGGCAGGTTCAGTCCGGCTGCCTTGAGCACTTTGTGCGTCAGGCTTTTGTCTTGGCAAAGACTCATGCTGATAGCGCTGGTCAGGTCGCTCAGGGATTCGCGGCAGCGCACCCGGCGACCGCCATGGCTGAGGGTGAACAGCCCTGCATCGGCATCGTCGACTTGCACATCGATGCCGCGCCGGTGGGCTTCCTCGACAATGATCCGCGCATAGGGATTGAACGCGGCCTCCGGCCCCGGCCCGAGAAACAGCGGCTGGTTGATGCCGTTCTTGCGCTTGATGGCGAAGGTCGAAAGGTTGCGAAAACCGAGTTTGGCGTAGAGGTTTTTCGCCTGACGGTTATCGTGCAGCACTGACAGGTCGAGGTAGCTCAAGCCGCGGCTCATGAAGTGCTCGATCAGGTGCCGAACCAGCACTTCACCGACACCGGGACGCGAGCACTGGGGATCGACCGCCAGGCACCACAGGCTGCTGCCGTTTTCCGGGTCGTTGTACGCCTTCTGATGATTGAGGCCCATGACGCTGCCGATCACTGCGCCGCTGTCCTCGTCCTCGGCCAGCCAATATACCGGCCCGCCCTGATGATGTGGGGTGAGCCGGCTGGCATCGATCGGCAACATGCCGCGCGCCTGATACAGTTGATTGATCGCCTGCCAGTCCTCGTCACTTTGCGCGCGACGGATGCGGAAGCCGCGAAACACCCGAGTGGCCTGACGGTAATCGCTGAACCACAGGCGCAAGGTATCGGACGGGTCTAGAAACAGTTGAGTCGGTTCCAGGCCGAGAATCTGCTGCGGCGCGGCCACGTACAGAGCGATATCACGCTCGCCCGGCTGCTCGTTGAGCAATTCCTGGGCAAGGCTGGCCGGGTCGGGAAAGGTGTGGCCGATCAGCAACCGGCCCCAGCCGCAATGCACGGCAATCGGTTCGGCGCTCGGTTGATTGCCATCTTCAGCCAGACGCGCCTGCAAGCGTTCGTAAGACGGTGTCTGACCGCGCAGCAGCCGTTGGCTGTAAGCCGTGGCGTGAGGTTTCATCGATCAGATTCCTTGTTCGCTGAGCCACAGGTTCAGGGCCGCCAGTTGCCACAGCTTGGAGCCGCGCAACGGGGTCAGCTGACCTTGTGGATCGGTCAGCAGTTTGTCGAGCATGGCCGGGTTGAACAGGCCGCGATCCTGGCTCGGATCCAGCAGCAGTTCGCGCACCCAGCTCAGAGTGTCGCCCTGCAAGTGCTTGAGACCGGGCACCGGGAAGTAGCCTTTCTTGCGGTCGATCACCTCACTCGGAATAACCAGCCGCGCAGCTTCTTTCAACACCTGTTTGCCGCCGTCCGGCAGTTTGAATTCGCCCGGAATACGAGCCGACAACTCCACCAGGCGATAGTCGAGAAACGGCGTGCGCGCCTCCAGGCCCCAGGCCATGGTCATGTTGTCGACGCGTTTGACCGGGTCGTCCACCAGCATCACCGTACTGTCCAGACGCAGGGCTTTGTCGACCGCCGCATCAGCGCCGGGCTGTGCGAAATGTTCCTTCACGAAGTCACCGGCAGCGTCATTGGCGGTCAGCCATTTCGGCTGCACCGTGGCGGCGTAGTCGTCGTAGCTGCGGTCGAAAAACGCTTCGCGATAGGCCGCGTACGGGTCGGCTGCGCCGTCCACCTGCGGGTACCAGTGATAACCGGCGAACAACTCGTCGGCGCCCTGGCCGCTTTGCACAACCTTGCAGTGCTTGGCCACTTCTCGGGACAGCAGATAGAAGGCGATGCAGTCGTGGCTGACCATCGGCTCGCTCATGGCGCGGAACGCGGCGGGCAGTTGCTCGATGATCTCTTTTTCGTCGATGCGCAATTGATGGTGCTGAGTGCCGTAGTGCTTGGCGATCAGATCGGAATACTGGAATTCGTCACCGCGCTCGCCGCCGGCATCCTGAAAACCGATGGAAAAAGTCGACAGGTTTTCCACGCCGACTTCGCGCAGCAGGCCGACGAGCATGCTCGAATCGACGCCGCCGGACAGCAGCACGCCAACATCCACGGCCGCCCGTTGGCGGATCGCCACGGCTTCGCGGGTGCTGTCGAGCACGCGGTCGCGCCAGTCTTCCAGTGTCAGGTTTTTCTCGTCGTCGTGTGGGCCGTAAGGCAGCGTCCACCAGGTTTTCTGCTCGGTGGTGCCGTCCGCGTCAATGCGCATCCAGCTCGCGGGTGGCAGCTTTTCGATGCCCGCCAGCAAGGTGCGCGGCGCAGGGACCACGGCGTGGAAATTCAGATAATGGTTGAGCGCCACAGGATCGAGGATCGGGTTGATGTCGCCGCCTTTGAGCAGCGCCGGCAGCGCCGAGGCAAAGCGCAGGCGCTGGCCGGTGCGCGACAAGTACAGCGGTTTGACGCCGAGACGGTCGCGGGCGATGAACAGGCGCTGGGCATCACGCTCCCAGATGGCGAAGGCAAACATGCCGTTGAGTTTCGGCAGCAGTGCTTCGCCCCAGGCGTGATAGCCCTTGAGCAGTACTTCGGTGTCGCCGCCGGAGTAGAAAGCATAACCGAGCGCTTCAAGCTCGGCGCGCAGTTCCGGGAAGTTGTAGATCGCGCCATTGAACGCCAGGGACAGGCCCAGTTGACTGTCGATCATCGGCTGCGCCGAGCCGTCCGACAGGTCCATGATTTTCAGCCGTCGATGGCCCAGGGCAATCGGCCCTTGAGCATGGAAACCCCACGCATCGGGGCCGCGAGGCGCCAAGTGATGGGTGATTCGCTCGATGGCTGCAAGGTCTGCAGGTTGTTGATCAAAACGTAACTCGCCAGCTAATCCGCACATAAAGTCCTTACCGGTTTTTCCGTTGGGGAGGGTGTCGCTGAACCGCGCCGAAATGGCCGGTACCCAGAAACTGACCCGGCTCGGATGTGGGAGTTTTAGAACGATCAGTTATAAGCGTATTGTCCTGACCGATGGGCCATTAGCTTCCTGCTTGACCCCGTGGGTAGTAGATAAATATTTAAAACATGCGGATGTCTGTTGGTTTGCGGGCTTGACCACGTAGTTTTTCGTGTTTTTTTTCCAGGGGCGGGATCGTTAGGGTAGAGCTTCCGAAGCGCAATAAAGGAATATTGCCCATGTCGAGTGCGAAGTCGGATACACCGACACCGTTGACCCAAAAACAGATACTGACTTTTTTGCTGGAAGCTACCGGCGATCTGGATACTGCCCAGGCCTTGCAGAAAAACCTGCCTCCCAACCTCTTGAAAGCCTCCAGTTCCACACTCGCGGCACTGGACAAGACCGCACGTGATTTACATGCCGCTCAGGCAAAGGTCGACGCCGATCTTGGTCGCTTGCAACCCCTGAACAGCTTCTGCGCCGCACTGCTGGCCAGCACCCTGAAAGCACGATGGCCGGCGGAGTTCGATGTCGAAAAAGACTATCTGGAGCTGCCCGGAGAATATTGCGGTTGTGAGCCCGTCACTCCGCCAGGCGGAGGATCGCCGGTCATGCCGCCGGCAACGCCGACGCTTCTGGAGGCTGCGATGCAGAACTTCACGAAACGCGAGGCGCGGGACGATTACTTTCCTGCAGGCAGTGTGGTGCGCATCGCTGGCCAGCCGGCAGGGATTGCGGGCCTGACACCGACAGTGTTCGCCGTACTCTGTCGCGAGCTCGACCTCGGGAAGAAGTACCAACAGCATTTTCAGCAGGTATTCGGAATCAGGGAAGTGGGTGGCAAACCGATTGCCACCGGTCCCACGGTCCGCAATATCACCGCCCTGAAAAAACAGCTGCTGCAACTGGATCTGCATCTGGCGCTGCTCAAGGAACACATCAGCCAGGACGCCTGCGACAGCCTGGAGCGCCTGCTCGAGGCCGGTGGTATCGCTGATGCCGAAAGCCTGAATTACCAGGGCCGGCCATTGATCATGCAAGGTATCGAACTGCTCGACTGTTGCATCTGGGGCGTCGTGGTGTTTTCCGAGCGCTCGGTCGAGTCGGGCCCGGATCAATGGTGCCTGGTCTACATGCCCGGCGAGCCCTCTCAACCGTTGTACGAATATGCGAGTTTCTCGGCGTTCCTCGAGTACCTGGAATACCAATTGGGGGTGGCCAGCTACAAGAGCTACTTCACGCATTGCCTCGGCGAGATCGACAAGGCGGACTTCTTCAAAAACTTCGCGGATTCTCGCAGCCTGGGTCGTGCCAGATACTTGCCGATAACCGGTTCGTTGCTCGATTTCATGCACCAAAGCCATATCGGCAAACTGCAGATCGATGCCCGCGCGCTCGCGGTACCGACCGCCGATGTGGATGAAGAAGCGCGCAAGAAGCGCCTGCTGCAGTATCTGGAAATCGGTCTGACAGTCGCCAATGTGGCCGCAATTTTCGTTCCGGTCGTAGGGCAATTGATGATGGGGGTTGCCGTAGGGCAAATGCTGGCGGAAGTTTATGAGGGGGTCGAGGACTGGACACGCGGAGATCGTGAGGAGGCGTTTTCACACCTGCTCAGCGTCGCTGAAAACATTGTGCTGATGGCCAGTGTGGGGGCTGGTATCAAGGGGCTGAAAACACTGGCAATCAAGACGGTGCGCAAGCATCCGGATTTCTTCCAGCCGTTCACGGCCATATTGGACCGTGAGGGTCAGCCTCGTTTGTGGAAGCCGCAGTTAATCGGTTATGAACAGCCGCTTCCGGAAATGGCCGAGCCGCAACTCGATACACCGGGTTTGTACCGAGTGAACGACAAGCAGTTTGCCCGTCTCGACAATCGAGCCTACGAGGTGGCGCTGGAGCCTGGGTCCAAGACCTGGGAAGTCCGGCATCCTGTGCGTGCGCAGGCCTATCAGCCTGTATTGACGCGCAATGACTTCGGAGGCTGGCGTCATGCCTTCGAGCAGACCGAGCGATGGAGCGGGGCGTACACGCTCAAACGTATTGATCCCGGGTTTGAGGGGTGGGAGGACAGTCGTTTGGAGATGGCCCGTCGGTTGACTGACACCCGGATCGATGAACTGCATCGCCTGAGCGACGGCAATCGCCCGTTGCCTCCTCGTTTGCTGGACATGATCGAGCGTTTCGGAATTGAGCGCAGAGTGCGCGAATACATTGCCGCCATGGAGCGAGGTGAGGCCAGCGATCCCCGTTACGTCAACGAGCAGTTGCATGCTTTGCCACGGCTTGCGAACTGGCCGGCCGATCGCTACATCAAGGTCGTGGATGAACAAGGGCGCATCACCGAGACCTACCCGCCCGGATCGATTGACGATGACACCGTGAGCGTCATCGTCAACCATGGGCAACTGGGGAAGGGCGAGCTGCTGCAATCAGTCCTCAACGGCCTGTATCCCAAAGAGGTGGAGGCATTGGTGGGGGCGAACGTTGCTCCGGCCGACGCCAGTCAGCAGTTGGCGAAAGTGATCGGGGCTGCGGTCAAGGCCGATCGGAAGTCGACGTTCGACCATCTCTACAGCCGATACGATCAAGACGTTGCCGGTGAGTGGCTCAAGGTGCGCAGCGCCTTTGCGGATCTGCCGGTGCGCTATGCCCGTGAGCTGCTCAAGCGGACGCCGAGTGTTGAACGGATACACCTGCGCACCACCGGACGAGTGCCCATGGGGTTGGCGCAGAGGGCGCGGCAAGCCTCAAGCGATGTGCGTGTGGATCGGGCGCTGACGGGGTTTTACCAGACCGAGATTGCCAACGATGACACCGGGAAACTGGCGATCGGGTTATTGCCGCAGCTCAGCGGATGGGATCCAGAGTTCTATCTGGAACTTCGGGCGCAACGCTTGAATGGCGAGTTGCTGGAAAGGCTGGGCAAGAAACCGACAACGTCCTCGAATGCGTGCACGTTGGTGAAGCTCGTCAGTGGTTACGAAGTGTATGGCAGTGACGGGAAGTCACTTGGCCAGGCGAGGTCCGGGCCGGACAGTCTGTACCACGGGATTCTCAAAGGTCTTTCAGCAAGCCAGCGCAAGGCCATCGGTTTTGCAGAACCAATGCCGGACGATGGTTGGCGTTTACGCAGCAGACTGCTGGAAAGTGCTTTGCATGAGCATGAGGGATGCGCCCGGTTGCTGGCCGGTGGTCAGTTTCAACCGGAGTTCTTGGAATCTGTCTGCACACTTGCCGATTCGCCTTCCGGATTGTCGACGCATTCGGGTCGTCTGTTGCGCAAAGTCAGAAAGCTCTATCCCTTGTTTTCCGATACGCAAGCCAGCGAGTTTCTCGACCAATTGGGCAGCGACCACCTGACCCGGGCCATTCGGGTCAGGGAGTTGCACCATGATCTGGCAAGGCTTCGCGAAGCGCTGGATGCCTGGAGCGAAGATGAGGCGGCCATGAGGGCGCTGGGCGGTAATTTGACTGAAACCGTTGACTGCCGGCAGCTCGTGGCGTTCGAAATCGAAGACTGCTTTCGGCGAATGATCTTTGCGTCCGGTGAGAATCACCGACCGGTTTACGCACTGGAACTCGATGGCATGCGCTGCGGCAGACTGCCGGTCTTGCCGGTGGGGTTGTCGTTTGACCATGTCAGGCATTTGTCACTGCGCAACATGCACCTGGACAACGATGTCGCTTATTTCCTCAAGGCTTTCCCTCAGGTCGAGTTCCTGGACCTTGATCGCAACAGACTCACTTTGTTGCCGGAGGTGATCTCGAACATGCCCAACCTCCGTGAGTTCAGCGCGGCACGCAATCAGCTCCGGTTGACGGAGTATTCCCTGGCGAAGTTATCCCGGATGCGCAATCTGCAAAGTCTGAATTTGAGCTACAACCCTTTGGGTGGAACTTTGGACGTCAGCCACATGTTTGATCTCGTTGACCTGTCCGTACGCGATACCCGTTCCACGGAGCTGCCCAAGGGGCTGGCCCGCCTGCCCAATCTGGACCGGGTGGATCTGCGTGACAACGATATCCGCGACTTGCCGGAGTGGCTTTTTGAAACGCCGAGGCGCTTCAGTGAAACGATCAATCTGGGCCGCAATCCGATTTCGGAGTCCAGCACTACGCTGCTGAAGAATTACCACAAGAGGATCGGTGTCGGTTTTGGTTATCTGGACAACGATATTGCGCGGCTGGACGAGAATCAGGCGCGCTCGATCTGGCTCACCGAAACAGGCGGATCGGTGGGGTCCCGGCGTCTGCAGACATGGACTGCGATCAAGGATGATCCGATGGCTGAAGGGCTGTTTCACCTGTTGGCGGAGCTGGGCAATACCGCCGAATCCATCCATGTGCGCGAGGACATGTCCCGTCGGGTCTGGGCAGTGCTGGAAGCAACACGGGACGATGCCGAATTGCGGGAGCAGGTCTTCGACCTTGCAGCCAACCCGATCGATTGTGCGGATAACGCCGCCGTGAACTTCAGTCATCTGGAGGTTGCCGTGCAAGTCCAGCGAGCAACCCGCCAGTTCGGCAGCCGACAGCCTTCAGCGACGTCATTGATCAATCTTGCAAGACGCCTGTTTCGCCTGGAACAGGTGGATCTGATCGCTGCGGAGCACGCGATGGAGCGAAAGTCGCCGGATCCACTGGAGGTGAGCCTTGCCTATCGCACGGGATTGACTCCGTCACTCGATCTGCCAGGGCAGCCGTCGCACATGCGTTACGCTTCAATCGCCGATGTGACGGGGGAGGATCTGGTGACAGCCATCCACCGAGTGCAGACGGCCGAACTGTCGTCTGAGTGGTTGAAGTTTCTGGTTCGCCAACCCTTTTGGAGCGACTTCGTGAAGAACAGTTTTGCCCAGCATTTCGACGAGGCCCGCCGCCCTCATCACGAGGAGATTCAGGCGCTGTTCGACAGGGCTGAAGAGCTCAGCTCCGCTGATTATCTGAGCGAGATGAACCGATGCGCCGCAAGGCTGGAACAGTCGGAAAAGACCTTGCTGGAACGCTTGACCGAGCAGGTGCTGAGACTGACCGAGGGAGGGGCCTGCGCGTTGCCTGACTGATCGTCATTTGCCCCGAATCAGACGGCGCAAGGCAAATCGATTCGGATGGCAGGCTTGCGCCACGCTTCTGGGCAGTGGCAAGGGCTCGTCGTCCAGCCAGGCGGCCAGCAATTCTCCGGACAGTGGGGCGGTGATCAATCCGCGTGAGCCATGGCCGCTATTGACGTACAGACCGTCCAGCCACGGGCAGGCGATATCCGGCACTTGTCGGGCATCCTTGCCCAGTGCCGCATAGGCCTGGTCGAAGTCTTCGCGGTCGGCGAGAGGGCCGACGATCGGCAGGTAATCGGGGCTGGTGCAGCGGAAGGCGGCACGTCCTTCGAGACGTTCGGCATCCTGTTCGCTGATCTGCAGGCGTGAGACCAGATCGCCGGAGATTTCTTCGAGCATCGCCAGATTACCCAGGTGTTCGGCGGTGGTGGGGGTCAGGTCATCGTTGCTGAAATCGAAACTGGCGCCGAGGGTGTGTTCGCCCAGTCGTGCCGGTGCGACATAGCCTTCGGCGCAGACCACCGTGGTCAGTGCCTGACTTTGCGAGGTCTGCGCCAGTCGAGTGATCTGCCCCCGTATGCGTTTGAGGGGCAGGTCGGCGCTTTGGGTAAACCGCTTGATTTCGGCGGCACCAGCCAGCACCACGACGGGCGCGGTCGCGATCAGTCGTTCACCATCGAAGGCTTGCCACTGACCGTCGACTTTGCGCAGTTCCACGGCTTCCTGATGGGTGAGCAGTGTGATGCCCGGTTGTGCGGATTGCGCCTGACACAATGCCGGCGGATGCACCCAGCCGCCCTCGGGATAATACAAACCGCCGTGTGCCAGACCGATCCCGGCGCGGGCCTGCGCCTCGGGTTGATCGAGCCATAGCAGAAGGTCTTCGGGAAACGCTGCGGCCAGTTGTAACTGGCGCTCGCGTTCCTTTTCATTGAATGCCAGTTGCAGCACGCCGCAGTCGTCCCAGTCGGTGCCACGCTGCAAGGTTTCGAGCAGGCGCCGGGTGTAACCGAAACCGCTGACGATCAACTGTGACAATGCCGTGCCGTGGGCGGACAGTTTCAGATACAGCACGCCTTGTGGATTGCCCGAGGCTTCCTTGGCCACCGCGTCATGCCGTTCCAGCAAACTGACCTGCCAGCCCCGCGTTGCGAGACTGGCAGCCGTGGCGCAACCCGCCAGACCGGCACCGATCACCAGGGCGCGACGCTCGGAGGTGACAGTCACCGGCCGGGCGAACCAGGGCTTGTCCGCTACGGGTGATGGAACATCCTCTGGCCAGCCGAGGAATTCACCGCGCAGGATTTCCCATTTATGACCAATGCCTGGTGTGCGCTTCATCTTGAAACCGGCAGCGTTGAGCAGGCGTCGCACCCAACCGGTGCTGGTGAAGGTACTGATGGTCGAACCGGGCGCCGCCAGCCGAGCCAGCTCCGCGAACAGTTCGGCGGTCCACATCTCCGGGTTTTTCGCCGGGGCGAAACCGTCGAGAAACCACGCGTCAATCTGGCCGTCCAGTTGCGGTAGTTGCTCCAGTGCATCGCCGATCAACAGCGTCAGGGTGACCCGACCGTTATTCAGAACAATGCGCTGGAAACCCTGATGGATTGCCACGTAATGCTTGAGCAGTTGATCGGACAGCGGCTTGAGATCCGGCCACAACGCCAGCGCCCGCTGCAGGTCGGCGGGGCTCAACGGATACTTTTCGACGCTGACGAAATGCAACCGCGCACCGGCCACGGCGTGCTGTTCGAACAACTGCCAGGCACAAAGAAAATTCAGCCCGGTGCCGAAGCCGGTTTCACCGATCACCAGTCGCCCGCCCGCCGGCAACGCGGCAAAGCGCTCGGCCAGCCGGTTCTGTTCGAGGAACACGTAGCGGGTTTCATCCAGCCCCGACTGGTCGGAAAAATACACATCGTCGAACACTCGCGAACGCGGGCGTCCCTGGTCATCCCAGTCGAGTTGGGCGTGGGGCATTACAGGTTTCATGGCAGGCTCGGCAACGGCAAGGCGGCCATTCTAGCCGATCACGCGGGCGGTGCTTGATCCATGGCAAGCCATGCCAAAGATGACTCACGGACAATCCGCCGCCGGCGGGAATTTGTGTGCCGCGTCTGTGCCCAATCCGCTAGTCTTGCTGAATCCTGGAAGGAGCCGTCCCTATGTTCGAATCCGCTGAAATCGGTCACGCCATCGACAAAGAAACCTACGACGCCGCCGTGCCCGCGCTGCGTGAAGCACTGCTCGAAGCCCAGTTCGAGTTGCAACAGCAGAAGCGCTTTCCGGTGATCATCCTGATCAACGGCATCGAAGGCGCCGGCAAGGGCGAGACGGTCAAACTGCTCAATGAATGGATGGATCCGCGTCTGATCGAAGTGCGTACCTTTGACCAACAGACCGATGAAGAGCTGGCGCGACCACCGGCCTGGCGTTACTGGCGGATGCTGCCGGCCAAGGGGCGGATGGGGATTTTCTTTGGCAACTGGTACAGCCAGATGCTCCAGGGCAGGGTGCATGGGTTGTTCAAGGATCCGCGACTCGATCAGGCGATTGCCGGTGCCGAGCGTCTGGAAAAGATGCTGTGCGATGAAGGCGCGCTGATTTTCAAGTTCTGGTTCCACCTGTCCAAGAAGCAGATGAAGGCACGCCTCAAGGCGTTGGCCGACGACCCGCTGCACAGCTGGCGCATCAGTCCGCTGGACTGGCAGCAATCGGAGACCTACGACAAGTTCGTCAAATACGGCGAGCGTGTGTTGCGCCGCACCAGCCGCGATTACGCGCCGTGGCATGTCATCGAAGGGGTGGACGCGCATTACCGCAGCCTGACCGTGGGCAAGATCCTGCTCGAAGGCCTGCAAAATGCGCTGAAACGTCCGGACGTGCATGCGAACGCTGTCAGTGCCCAGCCGCTGGGCACATCGGTGGATCAGTTGAATCTGCTCGACAGCCTTAACCTGACCCAGAGCCTGGAAAAGAAAGACTACGAAGAACAACTGATCACCGAACAGGCTCGACTGTCCGGACTGATGCGCGACAAGCGCATGCGCCGGCACGCGCTGGTGGCGGTGTTCGAAGGTAACGATGCGGCGGGCAAGGGCGGGGCGATCCGTCGGGTCGCGGCGGCGCTCGATCCGCGTCAGTACAACATCGTGCCGATTGCCGCGCCGACTGAAGAGGAGCGTGCGCAGCCATACCTGTGGCGTTTCTGGCGGCATATTCCGGCGCGGGGCAAGTTCACCGTGTTCGACCGTTCGTGGTACGGCCGAGTGCTGGTGGAGCGGGTCGAGGGCTTTTGCAGCACGGCGGACTGGATGCGCGCCTACGGCGAAATCAACGACTTCGAAGAGCAGCTCGCCGACGCCGGGGTGATCGTGGTCAAGTTCTGGCTGGCGATCGACAAGGACACGCAAATGGAGCGTTTCCAGGCCCGTGAAGAGATCCCGTTCAAGCGCTTCAAAATCACCGAAGACGACTGGCGCAACCGCGACAAGTGGGACGCCTATCGCGCCGCCGTGGGCGATATGGTCGACCGCACCAGTACCGAAATCTCGCTGTGGACGCTGGTCGAAGCCAACGACAAGCGCTGGGCCCGGGTCAAGGTGCTGCGCACCATCAACCGTGCGCTGGAAGAGGCCTTCGAAAAGTCTGACAAGAAGGCCAAAAAGAACAAGGACTGAACCGATGGGGCCGCATACGCGAGGTGAATGATTGTCGCAGTCAGCGATTGGGTGGACTTATGCTCGGTCCACTCTCAACCGACTCCAACAATGAGGTATGCCATGCGTGAAGTGGTGATCGTCGACAGCGTGCGGACCGGCCTGGCCAAGTCCTTTCGCGGCAAGTTCAACCAGACCCGTCCCGATGACATGGCGGCCCATTGTGTAAACGCGTTGCTGTCGCGCAACGACGTCGACCCGGCCAGCGTCGAGGATTGCATCGTCGGTGCCGGTTCCAACGAAGGCGCCCAGGGCTACAACATCGGCCGTAACGTGGCGGTGCTCTCGCAACTGGGCACCGGCACGGCGGGCATGACCCTCAACCGTTTCTGCTCTTCGGGTTTGCAGGCGATTGCGATTGCCGCCAACCAGATCGCTTCGGGTTGCAGCGACATCGTTGTCGCCGGCGGCGTCGAGTCGATCAGCCTGACCCTGAAAAGTGTCAACACCGATCACTTGATCAATCCGTTGCTCAAGCAGCAGACGCCCGGCATCTACTACACCATGGGCCAGACCGCCGAAGTGGTGGCGCGCCGTTACGGCGTCAGCCGTGAAGCCCAGGATCGTTACTCGCTGCAAAGTCAGATCCGCACCGCTCAGGCTCAGGCAGCCGGCCTGTTCAATGATGAAATCGTGCCAATGGCGGTGAAATACCGGGTTGAAGACAAGAACAGCGGTGAGGTGCAGATCCTCGACGGCATCGTCGATCGCGACGACTGCAACCGCCCGGACACCACCTATGAAAGCCTTGCCGGACTGAAACCGGTGTTCGCCGAGGATGGTTCGGTGACGGCCGGCAACTCGTCGCAGTTGTCCGACGGCGCCTCGATGACGCTGGTGATGAGCCTGGAAAAGGCCCTGCAACTGGGGCTCAAGCCGAAAGCGTTTTTCCGTGGGTTCACCGTGGCCGGTTGCGAGCCGGATGAAATGGGCATCGGCCCGGTATTCTCGGTGCCGAAACTGCTCAAGGCCAAAGGTTTGCAGGTAGCGGACATCGACCTGTGGGAGTTGAACGAAGCGTTTGCCTCGCAGTGCCTGTACGCCCGTGATCGGCTGGAAATCGACAACGAAAAGTACAACGTCAACGGCGGCTCGATTTCCATCGGCCATCCGTTCGGTATGACCGGGTCACGCCAGGTCGGGCATCTGGTGCGCGAGTTGCAGCGACGTAATCTGCGTTACGGGATCGTCACCATGTGCGTGGGCGGCGGGATGGGGGCGACCGGGTTGTTTGAGGCCGTACGCTAGGCATTGAGCGATACGTTGACCGGCAAATCGTAATCGCGGGCAAGCCCGCTCCCACAGTGTTTGAGTGTGCTCACAATAAGTGGCCAACACGGAACCTGTGGGAGCGGGCTTGCCCGCGATTGGGTTCAGCACTGCTTATCTGTTGGAATCCATCATTTGCATCCGCGCGATATACGCGCGGATTTCCTGCTCGGCTTTCTCGGGACTGTCGAACGGCCCTTCGAGGGTGTTCTCCCGGGTGCTGAAAAACAGTTCGCCGTTGACCCGGCACACCCGGTCGCTGCGAAAGTGCGTGGCGGGGGCGGTGTCCTGGGCGCGCATTCCGAACATGTCGATCTCCTTGAGCGCTGCGCTGGATGGGATCCAAAGAGCTTATGCCTGAACCACTTGCGGCGCTTCGTCAGCCGATCAACGGCAACGCGTCAATTTAATGCTGCGACCTGCACAGTTTCATTTGCGGCTTGAGCGTAACTGTCCCTGTGTCGGCCGGGGCTCTGCGCCTAGAATGACCGCACGGGTCATCGGCTATCGGGGTTCTCATGCACGTTTCATCGGGTCGCTGGGTGTACGGCATGTTTCTGGCCTTGTTGACGGCGTTTCTGTGGGGAATCCTGCCGATCAAGCTGAAACAGGTGTTGCAGGTGATGGACCCGATCACGGTCACCTGGTTTCGCCTGCTGGTGTCCGGCGGTTGCCTGTTCATTTATCTCGCGGCCACCAAGCGTTTGCCGAGTCGCAAGGTACTCGGGCCAAAGGGTGGCTGGCTGGTGCTGATGGCAGTGCTCGGGCTGGTGGGCAATTACGTGCTGTACCTGATGGGCCTGAACCTGCTCAGCCCCGGCACCGCGCAACTGGTGGTGCAGATGGGGCCGATCATGTTGCTGATCGCCAGTCTGTTCGTGTTCAAGGAACGCTTCAGCATTGGTCAGGGCATTGGTCTGGCGGTGCTGTTGATCGGTTTTGCGCTGTTTTTCAATCAGCGTTTGGCGGAGTTGCTCACGTCTTTGTCTGATTACACCGCCGGCGTGTTGCTGGTGCTGCTGGCGTCGACCGTCTGGACTTTTTATGCGCTGGGCCAGAAGCAATTGCTGACGGTATGGAATTCGCTGCAGGTGATGATGGTGATCTACCTGTTCTGCGCCATGCTGCTGACGCCGTGGGTTCATCCGCTCGAAGCGCTTGAGCTGAGCCCGTTGCAGGGCTGGTTGCTGCTGGCGTGCTGCATGAACACCCTGATCGCCTACGGCGCGTTTGCCGAGGCGTTGGCGCATTGGGAAGCTTCGCGAGTCAGCGCAACGCTGGCGATTACGCCGCTGGTGACGTTCGGTGCGGTGGCGATTGCCGCCGCAGTGTGGCCGGACTATGTGCATGCCGAGCAGATCAATGGTCTGGGCTATGGCGGGGCAGTGCTGGTGGTGCTGGGGTCGGCGCTGGTGGCGCTGGGGCCTTCCCTGATTGCCGGGTTGAAGGCGCGGCGGATGAAGGTGGCGGCCAGTTAGACCGCGTCGCTCCAATTCGCGAGCAAGCCCGCTCCCACTTTTGACTGCAATCCCATGAGAGGAATGCAATTTAATGTGGGAGCGGGCTTGCTCGCGAAGACTGACTGTCAGGCGCTGATGAACTCAGCCCTTGGCCCCGGCCTCGATCATGTTCTCCGGCCGCACCCAGGCATCGAACTCTTCATCGGTCAGATAACCCAGTTCCAGCGCCGCCTCGCGCAAGGTCTTGCCTTCGCTGTAGGCCTTCTTGGCGATTTCCGCCGACTTGTCATAGCCGATGTGCGGGTTCAGCGCTGTCACCAGCATCAGGCCGCGTTCCAGATGGCGCGCCATGACCTCGGCGTCCGGCTCAAGCCCGGCGATGCAATGCTGCTGGAAGTTGCTGCAGCCATCGGCCAGCAGGCGGATCGATTGCAGCAGGTTGTGGATGATCACCGGTTTGAACACGTTCAATTGCAAGTGACCCTGACTGGCAGCGATACCGATCGTCACATCGTTGCCGAGCACCTGACAGGCGAGCATCGACAGTGCTTCGCACTGAGTCGGGTTGACCTTGCCGGGCATGATCGAACTGCCCGGTTCGTTGGCCGGCAAGCGCACTTCTGCAAAGCCTGCGCGAGGACCGGAGCCGAGCAGGCGCAAGTCGTTGGCGATTTTCATCAGTGCTACTGCGAGGGTTTTCAGGGCACCGGAAAGCGTGGTCAGTGGTTCATGGCCGGCGAGGGCGGCGAACTTGTTCGGCGCGGTGACGAATGGCAGGCCGGACAGCGCCGCCAGCTCCGCGGCAATGGCTTCGCCGAACCCGTGGGGCGAGTTCAGCCCGGTGCCGACGGCGGTGCCGCCCTGGGCCAGTTCGCAGACCGCCGGCAACGCCGCACGAATCGCCCGTTCGGCGTAATCCAGCTGCGCGATGAAACCGGAGATCTCCTGACCGAAGGTGATCGGCGTGGCGTCCATCATGTGGGTGCGGCCGGTCTTCACCAGTTTCATGTGCCGCGCCGACAGTTCGGCCAGACCACCGGACAGCTCGGCGATGGCCGGCAGCAGTTGGGTCTGCACCGCCTGTGCGGTGGCGATGCTCATGGCAGTGGGGAAGCAGTCGTTGGAACTCTGCGAGCGGTTGACGTGATCGTTGGGGTGTACCGGCGACTTGCCGCCTCGTGGGTTGCCCGCCAGTTCGTTGGCACGGCCGGCAATCACTTCGTTGGCGTTCATGTTGCTTTGGGTGCCGCTGCCGGTCTGCCAGACCACCAGCGGGAACTGGTCGTCGTGCTGGCCTTCTAGCACTTCGTCGGCGGCCTGTTCGATCAGGCGAGCGATGTCGGCGGGCAGGTCGCCGTTGCGGTCGTTGACCCGGGCCGCGGCTTTCTTGATCAGCGCCAGGGCATGCAGTACCGGCAAGGGCATGCGTTCCTGACCGATGGCGAAGTTGATCAGCGAGCGTTGCGTCTGAGCGCCCCAGTAAGCGTCGTCCGGGACTTCGATCTGGCCCAGGCTGTCGGTTTCGATACGGCTCATCGTGCACACTCCTGTTGGTCTGTTTGCGCAGTTTAGGCCCGGTGAGGCCCAAGTGGTTCCATCCAGCCGATTGTTGCCCCGCCAGGCTCCGCCAATCAAGCGCGGCAAGGGCCGGGGGTTGAGCCGCAGCGTTATTCAGGCGCAGAATGGTCGCCCTTGGGGTTTTACCTCGCCTAGCTGAAAAGGAAACTCGATGACTCGTCTTCGTGCCATCTGCACCGCGGTTGCCCTGGTTTGCGCCAGCGGCCAGGTGCTTGCCGATACCGCCAGCCACAACGCCAGTGCCGAAGCTTTCCTGACCCTGGCGCACGCTGACAAGCTGGGCACTCCGGTGTACATGCAAGTGCAGCAGATGTTCGCCCAGCGTTTTGAACAGACCAAGGCTCCGGAATCCAAGAAAACCGTACTGGACACCTACCAGGCCAAGGCCAACGCCGCCCTGGACCAGGCCATCGGCTGGAACAAGCTGAAACCGGACATGGTCAAGCTCTACACCAGCACCTTCAGTGAACAGGAACTGAAAGACCTGGTCGCGTTCTACCAGTCGCCACTGGGCAAGAAAGTCCTGGAAAAAATGCCGCAGTTGACCCAGCAGTCGGCTCAGATGACTCAGGCCAAACTGGAGCCTGCCGTGCCGGTGGTCAACAAGCTGCTGGACGACATGACCAACGAGCTGGCACCGAAAGGCGCTGCTCCGGCCAAGAAGAAGTAAGCGGAGTTCGTGATGACCATGCAACAACGCATCGAATCGACGCTGGCGCTGCTTCAGCCTGAGCATCTGCAAGTGCTGGACGAAAGCCATATGCACAGTCGCGGGTTGCAGACCCACTTCAAGGCTGTGGTGGTCAGTGCGCAGTTCGAAGGGCTGAACCGGGTCAAGCGCCACCAGAAAGTCTACGGCACGCTCGGCGAGCTGATGGGCGAGTTCCATGCGTTGGCGCTGCACACCTACACCCCGCAGGAATGGGCAGAGGTCGGGGCCGCTCCGACATCACCGACCTGTGCCGGCGGCAGCAAGCATTAAGCTTCGGTTTTTTGCTAGAATCCGCAACGCGCCGCTGACCCGGCGCGTTTTTTTTTGAATCCGGTTCACCCTTTGCGAGGGTAGCCACCTGGAGAAATACCCATGACACAACCGATTGTCGTGGCGGCACTTTACAAGTTCGTCACCCTCGAAGATTACGTCAACCTGCGCGAGCCCCTGCTGCAAGCGATGGTCGACAACGGTATCAAAGGCACGCTGCTGATCGCCGAAGAAGGCATCAACGGCACGGTCTCCGGCAGCCGTGAAGGCATCGATGGCCTGCTGGCCTGGCTGCGCAACGATCCGCGCATGATCGATATCGATCACAAGGAATCGTACTGCGACGAGCAGCCGTTCTATCGCACCAAGGTCAAGCTCAAGAAAGAGATCGTGACCCTGGGTGTCGAAGGCGTCGACCCGAACAAGAAGGTCGGCACCTACGTCGAACCGCAGGACTGGAACGCGCTGATCAGCGACCCGGAAGTGCTGTTGATCGACACCCGCAATGATTACGAAGTATCGATCGGCACCTTCGAAGGCGCCATTGATCCGAAAACCACCAGTTTTCGCGAATTCCCCGACTACATCAAAGAACACTTCGACCCGGCCGTGCACAAGAAGGTCGCGATGTTCTGCACCGGCGGCATCCGCTGTGAGAAGGCATCGAGCTACATGCTGGGCGAAGGCTTCGAAGAGGTTTACCACCTCAAGGGCGGCATCCTGAAGTACCTCGAAGAGGTGCCGCAGGAAGAAACCAAATGGCAGGGCGACTGCTTCGTATTCGACAACCGCGTGACCGTGCGCCATGACCTGAGCGAAGGCGACTACGATCAGTGCCACGCCTGCCGTACCCCGGTCAGCGTCGAGGATCGTGCTTCCGAGCATTACGTGGCCGGCATCAGCTGCCCGCACTGCTGGAACACCCTGAGCGAGAAAACTCGCCGCAGCGCCATCGACCGTCAGAAACAGATCGAACTGGCTAAAGCGCGCAACATGCCGCACCCGATCGGCTACAACTATAAGCAAGCATCCACCGAGGCTTAATCATGTCTGCACGCCTGCTCTATGTGATGGATCCGATGTGTTCGTGGTGCTGGGGATTTGCTCCGGTGGCCAAGGCATTGGTGGAGCAGGCGCAGGCAGCCGGGGTGGAACTGCACCTGGTGGTCGGCGGGTTGCGCACCGGCAGTGGTGCGGCGCTGGAGCCGACGACCCGGCGCTATATTCTCGAACACTGGCAGGCGGTCACCGAGGCCACCGGCCAGCCGTTCAAATTCGAAGGCGCATTACCGGACGGTTTTGTCTACGACACTGAACCGGCCTGCCGGGCCATCGTCACCGCGCGCAGCCTGGCGCCGGATTGTGCCTGGAAACTGGTCGGGTTGATCCAGCACGCGTTTTACGCTGAAGGTCGCGATGTCACCCAGGCCAGCGTTCTGGTGGAGCTGGCAGAAAAGGCCGGTGTCCCGCGCATCGAATTTGCTGCCCTGTTTGATCATGCCGATCAACACAAGGCGACCCAGGCCGATTTCAGTTGGGTGCAGGATCTGGGGATCGCCGGATTCCCGACCCTGCTCGCCGAACGCAATGGCCAACTGGCGTTGCTGACCAACGGCTACCAGCCGCTCAGTGAACTGTCACCGTTGCTCGGCCGATGGCTGGAGCGCGCGGCCTGTGTCTGACCCGGCCGATGACACGCCAGCCGTCAAGCGTGTCGACCGGCTGAGCTGGGCTGAAGTCCGGCGACTAGCTCTTCATCACAAAAAATCCCTGTGGATCGCCAACGGTGTCGCCGTACTGGCGACGTTGTGCAGCGTGCCGATCCCGTTGCTGTTGCCGTTGCTGGTGGACGAAGTCCTGCTCGGCCATGGCGATGCCGCACTGAAAGTCATGAACCATGTGCTGCCGACGATGTGGCAGCAGGCGGCGGGCTACATCGGTCTGATGCTGGTGGTGACCCTGACCCTGCGTTGCAGCGCCCTGTGTTTTGGCGTGCTGCAGGCGCGGTTGTTTGCGCGGCTGGCCAAGGACATCGTTTATCGCATCCGCGTGCGGCTGATCGAGCGTCTGAAGCGGATCTCCCTGGGCGAATACGAAAGCCTGGGCAGCGGCACGGTCACCACGCACCTGGTCACAGACCTCGATACCCTCGACAAATTTGTTGGCGAGACCCTCAGCCGTTTCCTGGTGGCGATGCTGACCCTGGTCGGCACCGCCAGCATCCTGATGTGGATGCACTGGAAACTGGCGCTGCTGATCCTGCTCTTCAACCCGTTGGTGATCTATGCCACGGTGCAGTTGGGCAAACGGGTCAAGCACCTGAAGAAACTGGAGAACGACAGCACCTCGCGCTTCACCCAGGCGCTGAGCGAAACCCTCGATGCAATCCAGGAAGTGCGTGCCGGCAACCGTCAGGGTTTCTTCCTCGGTCGTCTCGGTTTGCGGGCTCAGGAAGTGCGTAACTATGCGGTCAACTCGCAGTGGAAGACCGATGCGTCCAACCGCGCCAGTGGTCTGCTGTTCCAGTTCGGCATCGACATCTTTCGCGCAGCGGCGATGCTCACGGTGTTGTTCTCCGACTTGTCGATCGGCCAGATGCTCGCGGTGTTCAGTTACCTGTGGTTCATGATCGGCCCGGTCGAACAACTGCTGAACCTGCAATATGCCTATTACGCAGCGGGCGGTGCGCTGACCCGAATCAACGAACTGTTGGCCCGCGCCGACGAGCCGCAATACCCCGGCGGAGTCGATCCGTTCAAGGGGCGCGATACCGTCGGGATCGAGGCGCAGGGGCTGAGCTTCGGTTATGGCGATGAACTGGTGCTGGATCATATGAACCTGTCCATCGCACCTGGCGAGAAAGTGGCGATTGTCGGCGCCAGCGGCGGCGGCAAAAGTACTCTCGTGCAATTGCTGCTGGGCCTGTACACGCCGCTGGCCGGGACGATCCGTTTCGGCGGATCGACCCAGCAGGAAATCGGCCTGGAAACAGTCCGGGAAAACGTTGCGGTGGTGCTGCAGCATCCGGCACTGTTCAACGACACCGTACGGGCCAACCTGACCATGGGCCGCACCCGCAGCGACGAAGCCTGCTGGCAGGCATTGGAAATCGCCCAGCTCGAACCCACCATCCGCGCCTTGCCGGACGGGCTGGACAGCATCGTCGGTCGCTCAGGCGTGCGCCTGTCCGGTGGTCAGCGGCAACGGTTGGCGATTGCGCGGATGATCCTTGCCGAGCCGAAAGTGGTGATTCTCGACGAAGCCACCTCGGCCCTCGACGCCGCCACCGAATACAACCTGCACCAGGCCATGGCGCGGTTCCTGAATGGCCGTACCACGCTGATCATCGCCCACCGTTTGTCAGCGGTGAAACAGGCAGATCGGGTGCTGGTGTTCGATGGCGGGCAAGTGGCCGAGGATGGCGACCATCAGCAACTGATTGCCGATGGTGGTCTGTATGCCAAGCTTTATGGGCATTTGCAGCGGTTGTAGGTTATTTCCACAGTACTTCCAGCGCCCCTGCTTCACCTTTGTGGCCGAACGCTTTCATGAGCACCGCGCATGATCCGCAGGGTGGCATTGTGGTTGCGACACTCACCGATTTCAATTCGAGCGGGTCGGGATATTTCTCGCGTATCACGCGAATCAGCTTGCTTTCACTGTCCAGGGATGTCGGCCGTGTCGCCAGTTTCGGTGTGTAGGTATCGATATCCTTGATTGTCAGCGGTATTGCGACCAACTGACCTTTTTCTGTCAATTCAAGGTTTGTCGCGCTCACGGTGGGGTTGAAGTCGACGTTGATGTAAGTCGTGTCGCCGATCTTTACATGATTGGTGCCAAGGTGGCGAAAGACGGGCAGGTGTTTGGTGGTGCCCTGCGCTCCAGAAACGCTGACGTAAACTTCTCGTGCGCCGTTTGCGTTAATGACCTCGGCATAGGCAATGTTTCGGGGGTTGTCCGTACGATCAAACCGGTGCAGCAAGCGCTGCAACTTGTCCATTGCGTCGTTGATGCGTAGGGCCCCAGGTGCATCGACCGGGCTGATTGTCGGTGACAGAAACAAGGTGTCGAAGATTTCCGCCGTTCGCCGCCGAAATGCTTCCGGCGCCTCCGTACTGCGTGCCCAGGTCGTGGCACCTTCGGGACGATGAGCGACGATCATTCGCGTCGAATGATCGAACATCAATGCCTCTCCGGGACTGGTGTCCACCTTCAACCACTTCATGCCGGCAGGCGGGTTGGCCGAGGTGCCCAATGGAATGGCAATGTCTTCCATTGTCTTCAAGGCTCGCTCAACTGCTGCAATCCCGTGAATCCGTACCGTGTTGTTGGCATTGAGCGATCCCGTATAAACCGTCTTGAGCTCACCGGCCAGTTCGGGGGGCAGGGTTTGCGCTTTGCTTAAAACGAGGGGGTCAGAAAGTGCCTGGCCCGGTAATCGCTCGGTGACGTAGAAATCTGCGGCATTGAGGCGGGTGTATACATAGTGCTTTGTCTCGTCTATCGAGGGCACGATGATCGCTCCAGTTTCCAGCGTGTCGAATTTTTTTGGATTGCTGTAGGGAAGGCGAACCTTGATTCGCGCGTAGATTCCCTTTTGAAACTCCAGTGAGGCATCGAGTCGCTTATAGGTCCGGATGGCATTTCCCAGCAATGGCTGTGTCGAGATAGCAGGCGTGTAAATACTATCCCCAAACCAGTCCGCCCAGCCTTTGCTTGTATCCTGACTACCGATTGCCGGTGTCGGTGCCGGATCTTGAGTGACATAGCTGGTTCTGCATACGTCGGAACCCGGCATGCGCCGCACTCGGCAAGGCACGGTCTTGAACATCGATTGATCGTCGATCAGGTCGGCGCGTCGTAGTTGATCGCCGTCCAGGCGATACGGGATGTCATCGATCAGCAGCGTGGTTCGTCCATCGACTTCAAGCATTTCGCGGATACTGGCGCTCTCCGGGACCTGTGCCACGATGTGGGTTTCAGTCGGGGGGTGCGTCTGGAAGACAGATCTGCCTTGTTTGAGGCTTTTGCCATTATTGTGCAGGCGAGGGCCGTAGGGCAGGGATGTTACCGGGTCTACCAGATGCAGACGTTTAAGCCCTGTCTGGCGCACGAGTACGTCATTTACGCCGTTGACGGTTGCCAGCGTGTCACCCTTTGTCAGTGCAGACCAGTTTCCGGGATCCAGGGCCTGAGGCAGGTTGTTGGCCATTCGGAAATTGTGAACCTTGCTCCGAATTCTTCTGTAGACGATGACACTTCCCAGGCGGGCGAAGTGCAATCCTGTGCGAGCGCCAGTTAGCATCCCTTGTAAAAGAGAAGGTATGCCGTCAAGCGGGTTGAGATTGCTCAGCGATGACGTCAGCAGTTTTCGAGACAGTGTCGAGAAGGAGGGAAGACTCGCTTTGACGGCAATGCGCGACGTTCCAGCAGTTGCCTTGATCAGGCGCACCGAACCGGACATGAATTTACCGATGGGACAAAGGAACGACGCCAGGTCAAGCAACAGTCCGATTCCGCCCATGATTTTGTCTTCGGTTTTGTCCGACAGAAGATCATCGATGCTGCCCCAAAAAGGTACAAAACCTTTGACGATCGCCACGAAATGTTCCAAGCGCTGTTGGACTTTGGCCCTTGCGGTGTCGAAGGTTGTCATGCCTCGAGTCTGCATGCGCAAATGCTGCTCATCGACATAGAGGAAGTGAGTGGCGATGTGCTGGGCCAGGCCATTCAAACGGGAGGTCAGCGCAGTGGTTTCGCTTTCGCTGGTCGTTGACCCAGATGACGCGACTGCCGGCCGAAAACTCATGACATCAAGAAACCCCACACAGGATGCCCGTGCTGCCGGCGCACTCCCGTGGAGGTGGGCGCGCCAGTCAAGCAGCAGTGAAGTGCTGTGGTTGCGTTCGGGGGAATAACTCTGTCCGGGAATCGAGGCGTGCAACGGAAATTCGGTGTAAACGCCCCCGACGGTGGAAAACCTCAAGCCTGTCCGCAGACGAATGAAACCGGCGCTCGGGATGAGCTCGTAGTAAGTGATAGTACCGTTGTGGGTCGCTTTCAGAACGAACCCCTTCCTTGCCCGGTCCTGTTCTGACGGCCCCTGCGGACCGGGTTTCTCTCTCAGGCTCAGTATCTGGACTTCACCTTGAGCCAGTGCCCGGCGATCGTCCAGTGGGAGTGACGTCAGCAGGCTGGCGATCAGGGTCTGATAAGCCGGCCTGATCGTGGCCAGATAGTTGCTGTACTCGGATTCGAATTGCGCGTTGATGTCTGGTAGATGTTTGCCTGTCCAGCTTAAGACACCCTCATCCACCCGTTCATAACCGCCCCATGAATTCTCGAGTTCGGCATACAGTATCCTCCGGTCATCCAGCCTGAGTGCCGTAGTGGTTCGCGTTTTGCCATCGGGCTGGGAGACGATCCACTGTTTGCCGCCATCGAGTCGGCCGTCTGCATAGACATCCAGAAAGTCGTGGCCCATCAGCTTCAGGGGCGGGGTAGATCTGGACCCTCCGTAGCTTGGATCCGCAGACAGCAACTTGCGCCCGTCCCGGTCGAACGTAAATCCTCTGAACAAATCGGCCAAGACTTGCCCGGCCATTTGCAGTCGGTCCGGAGGGAGAAGGTCCAGTGTCATTACCGCTTTGTTCAGGCGATCACTTTGCTCTTCCAGCGCCGACAGCGCACTCTTGATGTCCTCCTGATCGCAAGCCAAGGCAGTTTTTGTCTGAATGACGCCGGTGCAGATCGCCCATTCCAGGGCGGGACTTATACGTAGACGTGCAATGTTCTCGAGCTGTTCGCTGGATGCGCCGACGCTACGTTCCAGGGGCAGATTGACCAGTTGCTGGAAGGTCAATGCCTGCGATTGATCACTGTCAGTCTCTTCGGCCAACAGCACGCCGTGCATGAAGTTCACCCATACCACCGAGGTCTTGTAGCGAAGCTCCGGGGGAATATCACGTACCGCGAAGTCTTTCGACAGGCGAATCTCGAACACACGGGCCAGGAGTATCGACTCTTTGGTCGTGGCAGCCCGTTTGGTGCGCAGCAAATGCCGTTCGAAATCCTCGCGCAAGGCTTGATAGCTTTTGCCCCAGTGGACCGGGTCTTTCCAGCCGAAACCGGCGAGCTCTTGCGGTTCATTGTCCTTGGCGGTTTGAAGATAGAGGCAAATGGCTTTGCAAAGCAGTTGATGGTGTACAGACTTTGATGTCTGTTCACCGGGCTCTCCTCCATACCATTTGAGCTTTTTCAGCAGCCGATCGGCGAGATCCTGTGATTCGGCAGAGTTCAGCAGGCGCTGGAGGTATGTCGAGGGTGCCGCGCGAACCTGAGCTATGGTGGGTTCATGCAGCACGTCGACAGCCAGGCGACGAATCAGATTGGGCCCGGCGTTCATAAAGCTTTTGACCGTATCTACAATCTGCTCATTGACCTGATTCGCCTTGTACAGGTCAATGGTCATGACGCTAGCGAGGGTGGGGGTGGCAAGTTGAAAAGCCTTGAACCTCTTGCGGTCCCGGGCGGAGGGTACAGAAACAAGGGACTCGATATCCGGACCGGCATCAAGTTCCATCGTCTGTTTGACGCTTGATTCTTCGACTGTCGAGGAATCTGTTGAAGTTTTAGATGTAGTTGGCATGTCACACTCCTTGTGAACACATTCGCGCCATAGACGCGGGGAAGCCTGGAGTGCCAGTAGACAGGCGGCAAAACCTGCGTTGGTCGTACATATATAGGGGGCGTTTGTACTCGACGGAGGCTGATCCGCCGCTTGCCGGAACAGTGAACGCCTCCTAGTCTTGGGGGGATGGTCTGATGGCGAAGGATGATCAGGCAGTGGCCACGCAAGGAATCCCATGAAGCAAAAGCGGACTCTCGGAACGCCTCGGTTGCTGGGCATCGTCTGGCCATTTATCGCCGTCGTGTTGTTTCAAGCCTTGCTGGGGGGCGTGAGCCTCTACGTCCTGTCGGCCGTTCGCGGTTATGTGGCGGGCGAGAGTCTCTGGTCCAAGGGCCAGAAAGACGCGATCTATTACCTCAATCTGTACGCCGACAGCCGAGACGAGGCGATTTACCTCAAATACCAGCACGCGATCGCCGTGCCTCAGGGGGGCCACCAGTTGCGCCTGGCACTGGACAAGCAACCGCCCGACCTGCAAGCGGCGCGTGAAGGCATCCTCAAGGGCGGCAACCATCCGGATGATGTCTCCAGCCTGATCTGGCTGTATCTGAATTTCCGTCATTTCAGTTATCTGGAAACCGCCATCGACCGCTGGACACTGGGCGATGCCTATCTGGTGGAGCTCGATGATGTCGCACGCGAGATGCACCGCTCCATCACCGCCAATGCTGCCACCGATGCCGATATCCGGCGCTGGAAGGACCGGATCTTTGCGATCAACGATGGCGTGACGCCCGCCGCCAAGGCTTTCAGCGATGCTCTGGGCGAAGGGTCGCGGGTGATCCTGCGCCTGTTGCTGTTCACCAACCTCGCCACAGCGCTGGGCCTGATCGTGCTGGCATTGCTGCGCACCCGAAAACTGCTCAAACAGCGACATGCCTTCGCCGAGGCCTTGCAGCTTGAAAAGGACCGGGCCCACATCACTTTGCAGTCGATAGGCGACGGCGTGATCACCACCGACGTGAGCGGGGCCATCGAATACATGAACCCCGCCGCCGAAGCCTTGACCCACTGGAAAGCCGAACAGGCGGCCGGGCTGCCGCTGGCGGCCCTGTTCAATCTGCTGGACGACAATGCCCAGACCGAAGGATTGACCCTGATCGAGCACATTCTCAGCGGTCAGCTCAGCGGTGGCAGCGAACACTCCAAGCTGATTCAGCGACTGGACGGCAGCACCGTTTCAGTGACCCTGGTCGGGGCGCCGATCCGCAATGCCGGCAAGGTCAGCGGGACGGTGCTGGTGCTGCATGACATGACTCAGGAGCGGCAATACATCGCCAATCTGTCGTGGCAGGCGACCCATGATGCATTGACCGGCCTGGCCAACCGCCGCGAGTTCGAATATCGCCTCGAACAGGCCCTGCACAACCTGACCCGGCAGCCCGGCCGGCATGCGCTGATGTTCCTCGATCTCGATCAATTCAAACTGGTCAACGACACCTGTGGGCATGCGGCGGGAGATGAGTTGCTGCGGCATATCTGTGCGTTGCTGCAATCGGGCTTGCGCGAGGGCGATACGCTGGCGCGCCTCGGGGGCGACGAGTTCGGCATCCTGCTGGAAAACTGCGCGCCGGAGGCAGCCGAGAAGATCGCCGAGAGCCTGCGCCAGACCGTCCAGAATCTGCATTTTGTGTGGAAGGGGCGGCCCTTCCTGACCACCGTCAGCCTTGGTCTGGTGCATGTCGCGCAAACCCCGACCACCCTCGAAGCTTCGCTGCGTGCAGCCGACATGGCCTGCTACATGGCCAAGGAAAAGGGCCGCAACCGGGTGCAGGTCTACCATGCCGACGATTCGGAACTGTCCCTGCGTTTCGGCGAGATGGCCTGGGTACAGCGACTGCACATGGCACTGGAGGAAAACCGCTTTTGTCTCTACGCCCAGGAAATCGCGCCATTGGGTTCGGTTGCCAATGGCGCAGGCGGGCACATCGAAATTCTCCTGCGACTGCACGATGAGGCGGGTCGGATGATCCTGCCGGACAGTTTCATACCGGCAGCGGAACGTTACGGATTGATGACGTCGCTGGATCGCTGGGTTGTGCAGAATGTATTTAAAGTAATTGCCCAGTGTATTAACGATAAGTGTCAGGGTCCTCTGGCAATGTGTGCGATTAATCTTTCAGGCATTACTATCGGAGATGACGCCTTCTTGCACTTTCTGCGGGAACAGTTTGATAACTACGGTGTACCGCCTGAAATGATTTGTTTTGAAATTACTGAAACCAGTGCTATTGCAAATCTGGGCAGTGCAATCCGATTTATCAATGAACTCAAAGGCTTGGGTTGTTACTTTTCCCTGGATGATTTTTGCGCCGGAATGTCTTCATTCGCTTATCTGAAACATTTGCCTGTAGACTTCCTGAAGATCGACGGGAGTTTCGTAAAGGATATGCTGGACGACCCGATTAACCGCGCTATGGTCGAAGTGATCAATCACATCGGGCATGTCATGGGTAAGCAGACAATTGCCGAGTTTGTCGAAACAGCCCAGATCGAGCAGGCATTGCTTGAAATCGGCGTGGATTACGCTCAGGGTTATGTCATCGAACGCCCGCAATTGTTTACCTGCGACAGTTTGCAAAGTCGGCCCGCCAGACCGCAGCCGCTGTTGTTCAAGGCGCCTGGCACGTTCCGTTGAAGTCTCTTGCCGATCCTTACAATCACAAATCAAAAGGAGCCGAACAGTGATCGACACATTCAACCGAACCGGACCACTCATGGAAGCTGCAAGTTATCCTGCCTGGGCACAACAGTTGATCCAGGATTGCAGCGAGAGCAAACGCCGGGTTGTCGAACATGAACTTTATCTGCGCATGCGTGATAACAAGCTCAGCGCCAAAACCATGCGCCAGTACCTGATCGGGGGCTGGCCCGTCGTTGAGCAATTCGCGTTGTACATGGCGCAGAACCTGACCAAGACCAAATTCGCCCGTCATCCGGGCGAGGACATGGCGCGGCGCTGGTTGATGCGCAACATTCGCGTCGAACTCAACCATGCCGATTACTGGGTGCACTGGAGTCGGGCCCACGGCGTGAGTCTGGAAGACCTGCAGGCCCAGCAAGTGCCGCCGGAGTTGCACGCCCTGAGTCACTGGTGCTGGCACACCAGTTCAGCAGATTCGCTGATCGTCGCCATTGCCGCCACCAACTATGCGATCGAAGGCGCGACCGGGGAGTGGTCGGCGCTGGTGTGTTCGACAGGTGTGTACGCCGCCGCATTCCCCGAGGAAGATCGCAAGCGGGCGATGAAGTGGCTGAAGATGCACGCCCAGTACGACGATGCCCACCCTTGGGAAGCACTGGAAATCATCTGCACCCTGGCCGGGATGAACCCGAGCAAGGCCTTGCAGACAGAGCTGCGCCAGGCTGTGTGCAAGAGCTACGACTACATGTACCTGTTCCTTGAGCGTTGCATGCAGCTGGAGTTGACGGAGCGGGTGCTGGTCGGTCGCGAGCGACGGGCGCTGGTGGAGAGCTAGTTTCTGCGGCATCCATAAACAACGGGAGCCAGTGTGCTCCCGTTTTTTATTTGCCAGAGAAAGTTCAGCCGGCCATTGTCACGCGATTGCGGCCCTCGCGCTTGGCCACATACAACGCGCTGTCGGCGCGACGCAGCAGGCTGTCGGCGGACTCGCCCGGCAGCAGGGTCGAGCAGCCGAGGCTCACGGTCAGTTCGATCAACTGGCCATCGGCGTAATAGTCCTGGGCCTGCGCTGCATACCGCAGGCGTTCGCCGACCATCGCGGCGGCTTCGCGGCTGGTGTTGGACAGCAGGATCAGAAACTCTTCCCCGCCATAGCGGAACACCATGTCGACATTGCGCAACTGATCCTTGATCGATGCTGCAACCGCTCTGAGCACCTCATCGCCGGCACCGTGGCCATGACTGTCATTGACCTGTTTGAAGTGGTCGATGTCCAGCATCAGCAAGGACAGCGGTTGCAGGTGTCGACGTGACATCTCGATTTCCCGCTGCAGGGTCTGCTCCATGGCGATGCGGTTGCCGGCGCCGGTCAATGGATCACGCAGCGCGGTTTGCGTGGCGACACGATAGAGCAACGCATTGCGCATCGGGTACAGCAGGGACGACAGGAGCGATTCCAGATTGCCCAGTTCCTGCTCACTGAAGCGCTGATTGCGGCGAAATACCAGTTCGCCCATGTGCTCGCCATCGTGGCTGAGGCTGTAGCTGGCGGAGTGATGACCGCGGGCGCCGAATTCCAGGCGCAAGTCACTGCCGCTGTGCACATAGCTCAAGGCATCGAGCGGCACCAGGCGCTGAACTTCGCGGAAGAACAGACCGAGGATGCGTTGGGGCTCAAGGCTGGTTTGCAGTTGCAGGCTCATTTGCTGGCGCAATTGCGCCAGGCTGACAGGTCGCTCCAGAAGTGGAGGCAGCTGACCAAAGCCCAGGCGTTGCAATTTGGCACTGTCGAAGTCAATTGCAGTGGTCTGGGAGGGTGATTTCATATGGCGTGAGCCCCTAAGCAGTAAGTCTGTCTTACAGGCTGGGTGAGAGCGGCTATGGGCTGCGCGTCATACTGATCCATCAGTCCCGTAGGACATTTGGCGTAAGTTTAGTCTGCCCGATGACGATTAGTCAGCTATCGAATCAGGCCTTGCCCGACTGCCTTCACTCGGCGTGCTTTGAGGGAATGTAGAGCGAAAGTCGTGCCATACAGTTCATGTTTTATTAAAACCGTTGTGAATCAATGGCTTGGATTTTTTGTGTGAAAAGAAGTGGTGGTTATTTGACTGAGACAGGCCTGCGCAAAGCGGCAAATGCATGCCGCGACGGGAAACCGCCACGGCAACAAATGCGACGTATGGCACTACTGAGCGTTGAACGCCTGGCCATTGATGCCCGTGCTGTCCGGGCCCATCAGGTACAGATAGACCGGCATGATCTCTTCTGGCGTCGGGTTGTTCAGCGGGTTTTCGCCAGGGTAAGCCTGAGCGCGCATGCTGGTGCGGGTGGCGCCCGGGTTGATGCTGTTGGAGCGCACCGGCGCGACGTTTTCGACTTCGTCGGCCAGGGTTTGCATCAGCCCTTCAGTGGCGAACTTGGACACGCCATAAGCGCCCCAGTAAGCACGACCCTTGCGCCCGACGCTGCTGGAGGTGAACACCACCGAGGCATCCTGTGACAGCTTGAGCAGTGGCAGCAGGGTGCTGGTCAGCATGAACATCGCGTTGACGTTGACCTGCATGACACGCATGAAGTTTTCACCGGACAACTGCTCGATCGGCGTGCGCGGGCCAATGATCGAGGCGTTGTGCAGCAGGCCGTCAAGGTGGCCGAACTCGGTCTCGATCATCGCCGCCAGCTCATCGTATTGATGGGGCAGGGCGGTTTCGAGGTTGAACGGGATCACTGCAGGCTGCGGATGTCCGGCCGCTTCGATCTCGTCGTAGACCTGGGTGAGGTTGGCCTCGGTCTTGCCCAGCAGCAATACGGTCGCACCGTGGGCGGCGTAGGTCCTGGCGGCAGCCGCACCGATGCCGCGACCTGCACCGGTGACCAGAATGACCCGATCCTTGAGCAATTCGGGGCGAGCGGAGTAATCAAACATACAAAACCTCTAATCCATTAACTTCTGATCGTTGCCACGCCCTGCGTGAGAATGCAGCGATGGACACCACTCAGCAACTGCACAGAGCGTTGTCGAGCACCTTGCGCAACTCCAGTGGATGATCCACCACCACGTCAGCGCCCCAGTGTCGCGGGTTATCATCCGGGTGAATGTAGCCATAGGTCACGGCGGCGGTCCTGGTGCCCGCGTCACGGCCGGATTCGATATCGCGCAGATCATCGCCGATAAACAGAACGCTCGACGGATCCAGATCAAGCATCTTGCAGGCAAGGGTCAGCATCTCGGGATCCGGTTTGCTGTTCTTCACGTGATCCGGGCAGATCAGCAGGGCCGAGCGCTCGGCCAGCCCCAGTTGCTGCATGATCGGTTCGGCAAAACGCAGCGGCTTGTTGGTGACCACGCCCCAGACCAGATTGGCTTTCTCGATGTCGGCCAGCAATTCGCCCATGCCGTCGAACAGCTTGCTGTGCACGGCGCAGCCGACGAGGTAGCGCTCAAGGAACTCCAGGCGCAATTCCTCGAAGCCCGGAGATTCCGGATCCATCGAAAACGTCACCGCGACCATCGCACGGGCACCGCCGGAGATCTCGTCGCGGATGTGCTTGTCGTTCATCGGCGGCAAACCGCGATCCGCGCGCATCGCCTGGCAAATGGCGATGAAGTCCGGCGCGGTATCGAGCAGAGTGCCGTCCATGTCGAAAAGGACTGCTCTGATTGCCATCGGCTTATTCCTCGCGCAGGGTCTGGATCATGTAGTTGACGTCAACGTCCGCCGCCAGCTTGTAGTGCTTGGTCAGCGGATTGTAGGTCAGGCCGATGATGTCCTTGACGGTCAGGCCGGCCATTCGGCTCCAGGCGCCAAGCTCGGACGGGCGGATGAATTTCTTGAAGTCGTGGGTGCCGCGCGGCAGCAGCTTCATGATGTATTCGGCGCCGACGATGGCGAACAGGTACGCCTTCGGGTTGCGGTTGATGGTGGAGAAGAACACCTGGCCGCCGGGTTTGACCATGCGGAAGCAGGCGCGGATTACCGAGGATGGATCCGGTACGTGCTCGAGCATTTCCAGACAGGTGACCACGTCGAACTGCTCCGGCATTTCTTCGGCCAGGGCTTCGGCAGTGATCTGGCGGTACTCGACGTTCACGCCGGACTCCAGCTGATGCAGTTGTGCGACCGCCAGCGGCGCTTCGCCCATGTCGATGCCGGTCACGGTCGCGCCGCGCTGGGCCATGGCTTCGCTGAGAATGCCGCCGCCGCAACCGACGTCGAGGACCTTCTTGCCGGCCAGGTTGACGCGCTCGTCAATCCAGTTGACCCGCAGCGGGTTGATGTCGTGCAGCGGTTTGAACTCGCTTTCGCGGTCCCACCAGCGATGGGCCAGTGCTTCGAATTTGGCGATTTCGGCGTGGTCGACGTTGCTCATGATTCAATCCTCTAAAACTTGAAAAAGGCTGTAGCCCCGAAGTTTGCCCCGGGGTGTTTACGATTCGGTGTGGCCGTTGATGCGTCGGCCCCAGGCCCGGGCGGTTTCGCCGAGCTGCTGTTCGTCCAGGCGCGTCAGGCGCCGGTCGTCGAGCAATTGCTTGCCGGCGACCCACAGGTGTTTCACACAGTCCCGGCCGGTGGCGTATATGAGTTGCGAGACCGGGTCATAGACCGGTTGCTGGGCCAGGCCGGACAGGTCGAACGCGACAATGTCTGCGGCCTTGCCGAGTTCCAGGGAGCCAGTCTCGGCTTCGATCCCCAAGGCCCGCGCGCCGTTCAGCGTAGCCATGCGCAGCGCCCGATGGGCGTCCAGCGCGGTGGCCGAGCCGGCGACAGCCTTGGCCAGCAGCGCTGCGGTGCGGGTTTCGCCCAGCAGGTCCAGATCATTGTTGCTCGCGGCGCCATCGGTGCCGACCGCCACGTTGACCCCGGCCTGCCACAGGCGCTCTACCGGGCAGAAGCCGCTGGCCAGTTTCAGGTTCGACTCCGGGCAATGGATCACGCTGGTGTTGCTTTCTACCAGCAACGTCAGGTCGTCATCGCTGATCTGGGTCATGTGCACGGCCTGGAAGCGCGGCCCCAGCAGACCCAGTCGACCGAGGCGGGCCAGTGGCCGCTCGCCGCGCTGTTCGACGGCCTGTTGCACTTCGAAGGCGGTCTCGTGGACGTGCATGTGGATCGAGGCGTCCAGCTCCTCGGCGATCACGCGGATTTTTTCCAGGTTCTCATCGCCGACGGTGTAGGGTGCATGGGGGCCGAAGGTAATCTTGATGCGGTCGTGATGCTTCAGGTCGCCGAACAGTTCGACGCCCTGACGAATGGCTTCATCGGCGCTGGCGGCGCCGGGAATCGGGAAATCGAGGATCGGAATGGCGATCTGCGCACGGATTCCGCTGTTGTGTACGCGTTCACTGGCAACCTTCGGGAAGAAATACATGTCCGAGAAACAGGTGATGCCACCTTTTATCTGCTCGGCAATGGCCAGGTCAGTGCCGTCACGCACGAAATCTTCATCGACCCATTTGCCTTCGGCGGGCCAGATGTGGTTTTCCAGCCAGGTCATCAGCGGCAGATCGTCAGCGAGGCCGCGGAACAGGGTCATGGCCGCATGACCATGAGCGTTGATCAGGCCGGGGCTGAGCAAAACGTCCGGTAATTCGAGGACTTCGGCGGCGTTACACTTCAAGGCTTCGTCGCACGGGCCGATGAACACGATGCGACCGTCGCGGATGCCCAGGCCATGCTCCTTGAGCACCACGCCTGCGGGTTCGACGGGTACCAGCCAGGTCGGCAGCAATAATAAGTCGAGCGCAATGGCAGGTTTCGGCATCGAGGGTCGGTTCCAGTGCTTTTGTAAAGGATGGCGAAGTATACCCGAGCGTCTTCGCGGGGGGATCGCTATAATCGGCGGCTTTTGTTCATGAGTGCGGGGTGAGGGATGCGCGATCGACTGTTGGCTGCGGAGAAAGTGAAGGCCATCGATTGGCGCGATGGCGCGCTCCACCTGCTGGATCAGCGCGTTTTGCCGTTCGAGGAAAACTGGATCGCGTACTCCAGCGCCGCCGGCGTGGCCGAAGCGATTCGCTCGATGGTGGTGCGCGGTGCGCCGGCCATCGGCATCAGTGCCGCGTATGGCATCGTGCTGGCAGCGCGTGCCCGGATTGCCGAGGGTGGCGACTGGTATGCCGCGCTGGAAGAGGATTTCATGCTGCTGGCCGATTCCCGTCCGACGGCGGTCAATCTGTTCTGGGCGTTGAACCGCATGCACGACCGACTGGATCGCCTGAAGGAAAATGCCGATCCGCTGGCGGCGCTCGAAGCTGAAGCCATCGCCATTCATGAGAGCGATCGCGAAGCCAACCTGACCATGGCCCAGCTCGGCGTCGACCTGATTCGCAAGCATCAGGGCAATGCCCAGGCGATTCTCACCCACTGCAACACTGGCGCTCTGGCTACCGGCGGTTTCGGTACGGCGCTCGGGGTGATTCGCGCCGCGTTCATCGAGGGCATGGTCGAGCGCGTCTACGCCGACGAAACCCGGCCGTGGCTGCAGGGTTCGCGCCTGACTGCGTGGGAGCTGGCCAACGAAGGTATTCCGGTGACCCTGAACGCCGATTCCGCCGCCGCGCACATCATGAAAACCAAAGGTGTGACCTGGGTGATCGTCGGTGCTGACCGGATCACCGCCAACGGCGACGTGGCGAACAAGATCGGCACCTATCAACTGGCGGTCAACGCCATGCACCATGGCGTGCGCTTCATGGTGGTGGCGCCGAGTTCGACCATCGACATGAATCTGGCCAGCGGTGATGACATTCCTATCGAGGAGCGCGACGGCGCCGAACTGCTGGAAGTGGGCGGCAAGCGCGTCGGGGCGGATGTCGAGGCGTTCAACCCGGTATTCGACGTGACGCCGGCGGACCTGATCGATGCGATCGTCACCGAGAAGGGCATCGTCGAGCGTCCGGACACCGCGAAAATGGCCCAGCTGATGTGCCGAAAGCGCCTGCATTGATTGGCTCTGGCGTCTGTTCGGACGCCATCGCTGGCAAGCCAGCTCCCACGGATTTTGTGCTCGCCGCCGATCCTGTGGGAGCTGGCTTGCCAGCGATGAGGCTCTGAAAGTCAATAAACATCCGCAATTTCATCTCGAAATTTGCATTCACAGAAGCTCTGAGCCTCTCTCGTCCCCTTTAAGCCTGTCATCGGTCATCTAACTATGCTCCATGCGCATCTGGGGGATAGGTGCGTGGCGGCTCTTGTGATAACATCCGGCGTTTTCCGAGGCAGCCCCGCGGGGTTGTCTTCACTGCGCAAATCCAGGGTCAACTTGTTGATTTGTCGTAAGTCGGCGCATGGCACTCAGCCTGCATCGACGAGCTTCGTGCGTCCCCTATGGATATGGCGAAGTTTCACCAGAAAAAGGAATCAGGCTTCTCATGGGCGAACTGGCCAAAGAAATCCTCCCGGTCAATATCGAAGACGAGCTGAAACAGTCCTATCTCGATTACGCGATGAGCGTGATCGTCGGCCGTGCACTGCCGGATGCGCGCGATGGCTTGAAGCCCGTGCACCGTCGCGTGCTGTTCGCGATGAGCGAGCTGGGCAACGACTTCAACAAGCCGTACAAGAAATCTGCCCGTGTCGTCGGTGACGTGATCGGTAAGTATCACCCGCACGGTGATACCGCGGTGTACGACACCATCGTCCGTATGGCGCAGCCGTTCTCGCTGCGTTATCTGCTGGTGGACGGTCAGGGCAACTTCGGCTCGGTGGACGGCGACAACGCCGCGGCCATGCGATACACCGAAGTGCGCATGACCAAGCTGGCGCACGAGCTGCTGGCCGACCTGCACAAGGAAACCGTGGACTGGGTGCCGAACTACGACGGCACCGAACTGATCCCGGCGGTCATGCCGACCCGCGTTCCGAACCTGCTGGTCAACGGTTCCAGCGGTATCGCCGTGGGCATGGCGACCAACATTCCGCCGCACAACCTCGGTGAAGTCATCGACGGTTGCCTGGCCCTCATCGACAATCCCGAGCTGACCGTCGATGAGCTGATGCAATACATTCCCGGCCCGGACTTCCCGACCGCCGCGATCATCAACGGCCGCGCCGGCATCATCGAAGCCTACCGCACCGGCCGTGGCCGCATTTACATGCGTGCCCGTTCGATCATCGAAGACATCGACAAGGTCGGTGGCCGTCAGCAGATCGTCATCACCGAACTGCCTTACCAGCTGAACAAGGCGCGTCTGATCGAGAAGATCGCCGAGCTGGTAAAAGAGAAAAAACTCGAAGGCATCACCGAGCTGCGCGACGAGTCCGACAAGGACGGTATGCGCGTCGTGATCGAACTGCGTCGCGGCGAAGTGCCTGAGGTGATTCTCAACAACCTCTACGCCCAGACCCAGTTGCAATCGGTATTCGGCATCAACATCGTTGCGCTGATCGATGGCCGTCCGCGGATTCTGAATCTCAAGGATCTGCTGGAAGCCTTCGTCCGTCACCGTCGCGAAGTGGTTACCCGCCGTACTGTGTTCGAGCTGCGCAAGGCTCGCGAGCGCGGCCATATCCTCGAAGGTCAGGCCGTTGCCCTGTCGAACATCGACCCGGTTATCGCCCTGATCAAGGCTTCGCCGACGCCGTCGGAAGCCAAGGAAGCGCTGGTCAGCACGCCGTGGGAGTCCTCGGCGGTGGTTGCGATGGTCGAGCGTGCCGGTGCCGATTCGTGCCGTCCGGAAAACCTCGATCCGCAATACGGTCTGCGTGAAGGCAAGTACTTCCTGTCGCCGGAACAGGCGCAAGCCATTCTGGAACTGCGTCTGCACCGCCTGACCGGTCTGGAGCACGAAAAGCTGCTGGCCGAGTATCAAGAGATCCTCAACCAGATCGGCGAGCTGATCCGTATCCTCAACAGCGCCGTGCGCCTGATGGAAGTGATCCGCGAAGAGCTGGAGGTGATCCGTGCCGAATACGGCGATGTGCGCCGCACCGAGATTCTCGATGCACGTCTCGACCTGACTCTGGGCGACATGATCCCGGAAGAAGAGCGCGTCGTGACCATCTCCCACGGCGGTTATGCCAAGACCCAGCCACTGGCTGCGTACCAGGCTCAGCGTCGTGGCGGTAAAGGCAAATCGGCTACCGGCGTGAAGGATGAGGACTACATCGCTCACCTGCTGGTTGCCAACAGCCACACCACGCTGCTGCTGTTCTCCAGCAAGGGCAAGGTGTATTGGCTCAAGACTTACGAGATTCCGGAGGCGTCCCGCGCCGCCCGTGGTCGTCCGCTGGTCAACCTGCTGCCGCTGGATGACGGCGAATACATCACCACCATGCTGCCGGTCGATCTCGAAGCCATGAAGCGTCAGGCTGATGAAGAGGAAGCCGAAGGCGCCGAGGCTGATGTAGAAGAAATCGAAAACAGCAACGAGACCGAAGAAGAGCGCCGCGCGCGCATCAAGGCTGCCGACCGCAAGAAGGCTCCGTTCATCTTCATGTCGACCGCCAACGGTACCGTCAAGAAGACTCCGCTGGTGGCCTTCAGCCGTCAGCGCAGCGTCGGTCTGATCGCGCTGGAGCTGGACGAAGGCGACATCCTGATCTCCGCTGCCATCACCGATGGCGAGCAGGAAATCATGCTGTTCTCCGACGGCGGCAAGGTGACTCGCTTCAAGGAATCCGAAGTCCGTGCCATGGGTCGTACCGCTCGCGGTGTGCGTGGCATGCGTCTGCCAGAAGGGCAGAAGCTGATTTCCATGCTGATCCCGGAAGAGGGCAGCCAGATCCTGACGGCTTCCGAGCGTGGCTACGGCAAGCGCACGGCAATCACCGAGTTCCCTGAATACAAGCGTGGCGGTCAGGGCGTTATCGCCATGGTCAGCAACGAACGTAACGGCCGTCTGGTCGGTGCGGTTCAGGTGCAGGATGGCGAAGAGATCATGCTGATTTCCGACCAGGGCACGCTGGTGCGTACCCGTGTCGACGAAGTCTCCAGTCTGGGTCGTAACACCCAGGGCGTGACCCTGATCAAGCTGGCCAAGGATGAAACCCTGGTCGGTCTGGAGCGGGTCCAGGAGCCGTCGGAAGTCGAGGGTGAAGAGTTTGAAGGTGAAGAAGGTGTCGAACTGGAAGAAGGCGTGATCGGCGCCGAACCGGACGATGCGGTCGACAACCTGCAGGCGGACGCCGCAGACGAAGAAGAGTCGCAAGACTAACCAAATCGTAGCAGGGCAGAGTGTTTGCTCTGTCCGCTACCGTGATTGCATAGCGAGAGTGGATGTGAGCAAACGAGCCTTTAACTTCTGCGCAGGTCCCGCTGCGCTGCCTGAAGCTGTCCTGTTGCGTGCCCAGTCCGAGATGCTCGACTGGCACGGCAAGGGTCTGTCGGTCATGGAAATGAGCCATCGTAGTGATGACTACGTGGCCATCGCCGAGAAAGCCGAACAGGATCTGCGCGACCTGCTGTCCATCCCCTCCAACTACAAAGTGCTGTTCCTGCAGGGTGGCGCAAGCCAGCAGTTCGCCGAGATTCCTCTGAACCTGCTGCCCGAGAACGGTATTGCCGACTATGTCGAGACCGGTATCTGGTCGAAAAAAGCCATCGAGGAAGCGCGTCGCTTCGGCAATATCAATGTTGCCGCCAGTGCCAAGCCTTATGACTATCTGGCCATTCCTGGTCAGAACGAGTGGAAGCTGACCCCGGGTGCGGCCTATCTGCACTATGCGTCCAACGAAACAATCGGCGGCCTGCAGTTCGACTGGGTTCCCGAAGCCGGTGACGTTCCGCTGGTGGTCGACATGTCCTCCGATATCCTCTCGCGTCCGATCGATGTGTCGCAGTACGGGCTGATCTACGCCGGCGCGCAGAAGAACATCGGTCCGAGCGGTCTGGTGGTGGTGATCGTCCGTGAAGACCTGCTGGGCCGCGCCCGCAGTTCGTGCCCGACCATGCTCGACTACAAGATCTCGGCCGACAACGGTTCGATGTACAACACCCCCGCCACTTATTCCTGGTACCTCTCGGGCCTGGTCTTCGAGTGGTTGAAGGAGCAGGGCGGCGTCGCCGCGATGGAGCAGCGCAACAAGGCGAAGAAAGATCGCCTGTACGGCTTCATCGACAACAGCGATTTCTACACCAACCCGATCAGCGTCAACGCCCGCTCGTGGATGAACGTGCCGTTCCGTCTGGCTGACGAGCGTCTGGACAAGGCGTTCCTGGCCGGCGCTGATGCGCGCGGCCTGCTCAACCTCAAGGGCCATCGTTCGGTCGGCGGCATGCGTGCTTCGATCTACAACGCCCTGGGCCTGGACGCGGTCGAAGCTCTGGTCGCCTACATGGCGGAATTCGAGAAGGAGCATTCCTGATGTCCGAGCAGGAACTCAAGGCGCTGCGCGTTCGCATCGACAGCCTCGATGAAAAGATCCTTCAGCTGATCAGCGATCGCGCTCGATGCGCCGAAGAGGTTGCCCGCGTCAAGATGTCCAGTCTGGCCGAAGGCGAGCAGCCCGTGTTCTATCGTCCGGAGCGCGAGGCGCAGGTCCTCAAGCGCGTGATGGAGCGCAACAAGGGGCCGCTGGGCAACGAAGAGATGGCGCGGCTGTTCCGCGAAATCATGTCCTCGTGCCTCGCCCTTGAGAACCCGCTGAAAGTGGCTTACCTCGGTCCGGAAGGCACCTTCACGCAAGCAGCGGCCATGAAGCACTTCGGTCACGCGGTGATCAGCAAACCGATGGCGGCGATCGACGAAGTGTTCCGTGAAGTGGCGGCCGGTGCGGTGAATTTTGGCGTCGTACCGGTGGAAAACTCCACCGAGGGTGCGGTCAACCACACCCTCGACAGCTTCCTCGAGCACGACATGGTGATCTGTGGCGAAGTCGAGCTGCGGATTCACCACCATCTGCTGGTCGGTGAAAACACCAAGACCGACAGCATCAGCCGTATCTATTCCCATGCCCAGTCGCTGGCCCAGTGCCGCAAGTGGCTGGACGCCCATTATCCGAATGTCGAGCGTGTGGCAGTTTCCAGCAACGCCGAAGCGGCCAAGCGGGTCAAGGGTGAGTGGAATTCGGCAGCGATCGCCGGTGACATGGCGGCCGGGTTGTACGGCCTGACCCGTCTGGCCGAGAAGATCGAGGATCGTCCGGACAACTCCACGCGCTTCCTGATGATCGGTAACCAGGAAGTGCCGCCGACCGGCGATGACAAAACGTCGATCATCGTGTCCATGAGCAACAAGCCTGGCGCGCTCCATGAGCTGCTGGTGCCGTTCCATGACAACGGCATCGACCTGACCCGGATCGAAACCCGTCCGTCGCGCAGCGGTAAATGGACCTACGTGTTTTTCATTGACTTCGTCGGCCATCACCGTGATCCGCTGATCAAAGGTGTACTGGAAAAGATCAGTCAGGAAGCAGTAGCACTCAAGGTGCTGGGTTCCTACCCGAAAGCAGTTCTCTAAGGGGCGGTAGCAAATGAGTGGTAACTTCCTCGCTCTGGCACAGCCGGGCGTGCAACAACTTTCGCCATACGTTCCGGGCAAGCCCGTGGACGAACTGGCTCGCGAACTGGATCTGGATCCGGCGAGCATCGTCAAACTGGCGAGCAACGAAAACCCGCTGGGCGCCAGCCCGAAAGCGCTGGCCGCGATTCGCGAAGCGCTGGATGAGCTGACCCGCTATCCCGACGGTAACGGTTTTGCGCTGAAGTCCCTGCTGGCCGAGCAGTGCCGCGTCGAACTGAATCAGGTGACCCTGGGCAACGGCTCCAACGACATTCTGGAACTGGTGGCGCGCGCTTACCTGGCACCGGGCCTGAATGCGGTGTTCAGCGAGCACGCGTTCGCGGTCTATCCGATCGCGACCCAGGCAGTCGGCGCTCAGGCCAAGGTCGTTCCGGCCAAGGATTGGGGGCATGACCTGCCGGCGATGTTGGCGGCCATCGACGCCAACACCCGCGTCGTGTTCATCGCCAACCCGAACAACCCGACCGGCACCTGGTTCAGCGCTGAAGCGCTGGATGAGTTCCTGCAGGACGTGCCGGAGCATGTGCTGGTAGTGCTGGACGAGGCTTACATCGAATACGCCGAAGGCAGCGATCTGCCGGATGGCCTGGATTTCCTCGCGGCTTATCCGAACCTGTTGGTCTCGCGCACCTTCTCCAAGGCCTACGGTCTGGCGGCGCTGCGCGTTGGCTACGGCTTGTCCACACCCGTGGTGGCAGACGTGCTGAATCGCGTACGTCAGCCATTCAACGTCAACAGCCTGGCCTTGGCCGCGGCGTGTGCGGCGCTGAAGGACGAGGAATATCTGGCTCAGAGCCGTCAGCTCAACGAGTCCGGCATGCAGCAGCTGGAAGCGGGTTTGCGCGAGCTGGGCCTGAGCTGGATTCCGTCCAGGGGCAACTTTATCTGCGTCGACCTCGCTCAAGTGGCGGCTCCGGTGTTCCAGGGCTTGTTGCGCGAAGGCGTGATCGTGCGTCCGGTGGCCAACTACGGCATGCCGAATCATCTGCGGGTGACCATCGGTCTGCCGGCAGAAAACAGTCGCTTCCTCGAAGCGCTGCGCAAGGTTCTGGCTCGTGGGTGATGTCACTGCGCTGCAATCTGCTGCACCTATGATCGGGCGCCTGGTGGTGGTCGGTCTGGGGTTGATCGGTGGTTCGTTTGCCAAGGGCTTGCGTGAAAGCGGTCTGTGCCGCGAAGTGGTCGGGGTCGATCTCGACCCGCAATCGCGCAAACTGGCGGTCGAGTTGGGCGTGGTGGATCGCTGCGAAGAGGACCTGGTGGCCGCTTGCCAGGGCGCGGACGTGATTCAGTTGGCGGTGCCGATCCTGGCCATGGAAAAAGTGCTGGCCCGTTTGGCTGGCATGGATCTGGGGCAGGCGATCCTGACGGATGTCGGTAGCGCCAAGGGCAATGTGGTGCGCGCGGCGACTGAAGCATTCGGCGGCATGCCGGCACGTTTCGTGCCGGGCCATCCGATTGCCGGTTCCGAGCAGAGTGGGGTGGAAGCCTCCAACTCAGAGCTGTTTCGTCGTCATAAAGTGATTCTGACCCCGCTGGAGCAGACCGATCCGGCTGCGCTGGCAGTGGTTGATCGCTTGTGGCGCGAGCTGGGTGCGGACGTCGAGCACATGCAGGTCGAGCGTCACGATGAAGTGCTGGCGGCGACCAGTCATCTGCCGCACCTGCTGGCCTTCGGTCTGGTCGATTCACTGGCCAAACGCAATGAAAACCTTGAGATCTTCCGTTACGCTGCGGGCGGTTTCCGCGATTTCACAAGAATCGCCGGAAGCGACCCGGTCATGTGGCATGACATCTTTCTCGCCAACCGCGAGGCTGTCCTGCGCACACTCGATACATTTCGCAGCGACCTCGACGCCTTGCGCGACGCGGTCGATGCAGGGGATGGGCACCAATTGTTGGGCGTCTTCACTCGCGCCCGGGTTGCCCGCGAGCATTTCAGTAAAATCCTGGCCCGCAGGGCCTATGTGGACGCTATGAATTCCAACGATCTGATTTTCCTGGCTCAACCTGGTGGCCGCCTGTCCGGTCGGATTCGCGTACCGGGTGACAAATCGATTTCCCACCGTTCGATCATGCTCGGTTCCCTGGCTGAAGGCGTCACCGAAGTCGAAGGCTTCCTCGAGGGCGAAGACGCTCTGGCGACCTTGCAGGCGTTCCGCGACATGGGCGTGGTCATCGAAGGCCCGCATCACGGCCGCGTGACCATCCACGGTGTTGGCCTGCACGGTCTGAAACCTGCGCCGGGCCCGATCTATCTGGGCAACTCCGGTACTTCGATGCGCCTGCTGTCCGGCCTGCTGGCCGCGCAGGACTTCGACAGTACCCTGACCGGTGATGCGTCGCTGTCCAAGCGCCCGATGAATCGCGTGGCCAACCCGCTACGGGAAATGGGCGCCGTGATCGAAACCGCTGCCGAAGGTCGTCCGCCGATGACCATTCGGGGCGGCCATAAGCTCAAAGGTCTGACCTACACCATGCCGATGGCCAGTGCTCAGGTGAAATCCTGCCTGCTGCTGGCGGGTCTGTACGCCGAAGGCAAGACCACCGTGACCGAGCCGGCCCCGACCCGCGACCATACCGAGCGCATGCTGCGCGGCTTCGGCTATCCGGTGAGCGTTGACGGCGCTACTGCGTCCGTCGAGTCCGGCGGCAAGCTGACCGCGACCCACATCGAAGTGCCGGGCGATATCTCGTCGTCGGCGTTCTTCCTGGTGGCGGCGTCGATTGCCGAAGGTTCGGAGCTGGTGCTCGAGCATGTCGGCATCAACCCTACCCGTACCGGTGTGATCGACATCCTGCGCCTGATGGGCGCCGATATCACCCTGGAAAACCAGCGTGAAGTGGGTGGCGAGCCGGTTGCGGACCTGCGCGTGCGAGCAGCTAAACTCAAAGGTATCGAGATTCCGGAAGCGCTGGTTCCACTGGCCATCGACGAATTCCCGGTACTGTTCGTGGCGGCGGCCTGTGCCGAAGGGCGCACCGTGCTGACTGGCGCCGAAGAGTTGCGGGTCAAGGAATCGGACCGTATCCAGGTTATGGCGGACGGTTTGCTGGCGCTGGGCGTCAAGTGCGAGCCGACTCCGGACGGCATCATCATCGACGGCGGCCAGATCGGCGGCGGCGAAGTGCATGGTCATGGCGATCACCGTATCGCGATGGCTTTCAGTGTGGCCTCGCTGCGCGCCACTGCACCGATCCGCATCCATGATTGCGCCAACGTCGCGACATCGTTCCCGAACTTCCTGGCGCTGTGCGCGCAGGTCGGTATTCGTGTGGCGCAAGAGGCTCAGTCGTGAACAACATTGCTCCGGTCATCACCATCGACGGGCCAAGCGGCTCGGGCAAAGGCACCGTAGCCGGGATTCTGGCCAAGCGTCTGGGCTGGAACCTGCTGGATTCCGGTGCGCTGTATCGCCTTTTGGCGTTTGCTGCGCACAACCATGGTGTCGACCTGACCAATGAGGAGCTGCTGAAGAAACTGGCCGCTCATCTGGATGTGCAGTTCATCGCGGCGACCGACGGTCAACTGCAACGCATCATTCTGGAAGGTGACGAAGTCAGCGATGTCATCCGTACTGAAAGCGTCGGTTCCGGCGCTTCTCAGGTGGCTGCATTGCCGGCCGTGCGCGAGGCGCTGCTGCAGCGCCAGCGTGCTTTCCAGGAAGCCCCGGGCCTGGTGGCCGATGGTCGCGACATGGGCACGGTGGTATTTCCGAGCGCGCCCTTGAAGATTTTCCTGACTGCCAGTGCCGAGGAGAGGGCGCGCCGACGATATTTGCAGTTGAAGGGCAAAGTCGAGGGTGTTAGTCTGTCGAGTCTGCTAGATGAGATCCGTGCGCGCGATGAGCGTGATACCCAGCGAGCGGTGGCCCCGCTCAAGCCGGCGGCCGACGCCATACAGCTGGATTCCACGGAGTTGTCCATCGATCAGGTGCTTGAACGCATCATGAGCGAGATCGCCATTCGCGATATCGCCGGGTGACCAAGAAGGCCACAGGGGACCAGTCATAGTCCTGCGGTGCTTCTTTTTAATGAAACTAACCCACATCGTCTGGGATGTGGAGATGGGCGTATTTTTCGCCCTAATCAACAGGAATTAAAATGAGCGAAAGCTTTGCGGAACTCTTTGAAGAAAGCCTAAAGACCCTGAACCTTCAGGCAGGCTCCATCATCACCGGTGTTATCGTTGATATCGATTACCAAGCTCGCTGGGTAACCGTTCACGCTGGCCTGAAGTCCGAAGCACTGATCCCTCTGGAGCAGTTCTACAACGACGCTGGCGAACTGAACATCAACGTCGGTGACGAAGTTCACGTTGCTCTGGACTCGGTTGAAGACGGTTTCGGTGAAACCAAGCTGTCCCGTGAAAAAGCCAAGCGCGCTGAATGCTGGATCGTTCTGGAAGCAGCCTTCGCAGCTGAGGAAGTGGTCAAGGGCGTTATCAACGGTAAGGTTAAAGGCGGCTTCACTGTCGACGTTAACGGCATCCGTGCGTTCCTGCCAGGTTCCCTGGTTGACGTCCGTCCAGTGCGCGACACCACGCACCTGGAAGGCAAAGAGCTGGAATTCAAGGTCATCAAGCTGGACCAGAAGCGCAACAACGTTGTCGTTTCCCGTCGCAGCGTCCTGGAAGCCGAGAACTCCGCCGAGCGTGAAGCTCTGCTGGAATCCCTGCAGGAAGGCCAGCAAGTCAAAGGTATCGTCAAAAACCTCACCGATTACGGCGCATTCGTCGATCTGGGTGGCGTGGACGGCCTGCTGCACATCACCGACATGGCGTGGAAGCGTATCAAGCACCCTTCCGAAATCGTCAATGTTGGCGACGAGATCGACGTGAAGGTTCTGAAGTACGATCGCGAGCGCAATCGTGTTTCCCTGGGCCTGAAGCAACTGGGTGAAGATCCATGGGTTGCTATCAAAGCCCGTTACCCAGAAAGCACTCGCGTTACCGCTCGTGTAACCAACCTGACCGACTACGGCTGCTTCGCTGAGCTGGAAGAAGGCGTTGAAGGTCTGGTACACGTTTCGGAAATGGACTGGACCAACAAGAACATCCACCCTTCGAAAGTCGTACAAGTCGGCGACGAAGTGGAAGTCATGGTTCTGGACATCGACGAAGAGCGTCGTCGCATCTCCCTGGGCATCAAGCAGTGCAAGTCGAACCCATGGGAAGACTTCTCTGGCCAGTTCAACAAGGGCGACAAGATCTCCGGTACCATCAAGTCGATCACCGATTTCGGTATCTTCATTGGTCTGGACGGCGGCATCGACGGTCTGGTTCACCTGTCCGACATCTCCTGGAACGAAGTGGGCGAAGAAGCCGTACGTCGTTTCAAGAAGGGCGACGAGCTGGACACCGTTATCCTGTCGGTTGACCCAGAGCGCGAGCGCATCTCCCTGGGTATCAAGCAACTGGAAAGCGATCCGTTCTCCGAGTACGTCTCGGTTAACGACAAGGGCGCAATCGTTACTGGCACCGTGAAAGAAGTTGACGCCAAAGGCGCCATCATCGTTCTGGCCGACGATATCGAAGCGACTCTGAAAGCCTCCGAAATCAGCCGTGACCGCGTTGAAGACGCGCGCAACGTTCTGAAAGAAGGCCAGCAAGTAGAAGCCAAGATCATCAGCGTTGATCGTAAGAGCCGCGTAATTCAGCTGTCGATCAAATCGAAAGACGATGCTGAAGAGAAAGAAGCCATCCAGAGCCTGAAAGCAGCTCCGGAAGGTGAAGCAGCTGACACCACTATGGCGGCACTGCTGCGTCAAGCAATGGCCAAACAGAACTGAGTTCTGTCTGATCATTAAAAAGGGCGACTTAGGTCGCCCTTTTTTGTGCCTGCGATTTGAGTATTTTTGCGAGGGTGGTAGTGCTTTTTCGGCGTGGAGTGAATGAACTTCCATGAAGTGGGGCGAGTCGGCGGGGCGGTAACGGGGGGGGGGGGGCTTGGGCAGGCTCTGCGTCTCCGAGTAAGGACTGTCCGAAGACGTATTGGTCGGAAAGCTTACTGAGTGCCTTTTGAGTCGGTCGCTGCTTCGGGTAAGGCTTTCTTCTTGAAGATGGCGACTTTACTGATCCAGTAATTGATCACCAGGCAAGCGGCGTCGGCTACAAATTTGGCTAGGGCGGGCGGAGTGATAAATGTCAACGCCATGCCAAACAAGCCTGTGTTGACCGGAATGTTGATGGCTACTAGCGAAAAATAACTGATTGCCTGGGTGTGTCCACTGGTTTGAGTTGACTGAAAAGTGAAGTGTCGATGCAGGAAGAAGCCGAAAACGGCAGAAATAAGCTTGCTGCCAATATTCGCCAAAATGTGCTGGCCGTCGAGCGCATAGGTAAGCAGGAGGAATGCGCTCATATCCAGGGCGTAGGCTAAAAGCTGAACGGCCATGTACTTTGCAAAGGTCAAGTTGCTTTCTTCCTAAAAAATCAGCATGTGGTGGATTTTTGGGGGGCAGGCTTAGGCAGATGGCGGCGTTTGCGCGGATGTCTCAAGCCGGATTTTTCTAGGGAGGCAGTATATCCGAAACTGCATCTTTCCTGAGGTGTCGGATTGACTACCGGGCTTGCGCGGTCAAGTGGCCTGAGCTCGCGTGATAGTTCGGTGAAACAACAGGAAACCAACTGGCGCCATCTACGGTCTGTTGATAGCAGTGAGGTTTCAGAATCCAAGGCTAGGCTGTAATGAGCAGCGAATGGCAGTCGTTCGTTGTGCGGTATAAGGAAATGAATGAACAGACTTATGGTTGTACTGGTGGTTCTAGTGTTGTCAGGATGTGCTACTAGCGCAAAGACACATGCTGTACGAGGTGTCAGTGGTATCGAGGTCGACTGTTCTGGATTGGGTAGTGGATGGGAGAAATGTCACAAGCGGGCGGCGAAGGAGTGCAAGTTGGCAGGGTACAAGGTTGTGGCCAGGTCCGATGAAGTAAAGGATGACGATGAGTTTCCGTTCGGCTTCAATCCTGCGGGTTACTTGACGCGGACTATGCTGGTGATCTGCCGCTAGGTCGTGGTGATCGACGGTTTTACCGGGCTCGAATGTCGCCACTGCCAGTGCATTGGCAGATATGTCAACCCTCGGGCTGTTCAAATTCATTCTGGCGTGCTAAAACCTTCAAAGCGCTGATCTAGCTGCTTGAAAAAGAAGGGAAAAATATGACGAAGTCGGAGTTGATCGAACGAATTGTCACCCATCAAGGGCTACTCTCATCCAAGGATGTGGAGTTGGCCATCAAGACCATGCTTGAGCAAATGTCCCAATGTCTTGCTACTGGTGATCGAATCGAGATCCGTGGCTTTGGCAGCTTTTCGTTGCACTATCGCGCGCCCCGGGTTGGTCGCAACCCGAAGACCGGTCAGTCGGTCAGTCTGGACGGCAAGTTCGTTCCGCACTTCAAACCCGGCAAAGAGCTGCGTGATCGCGTGAATGAAGAGGAGGATGAGATTTGATGTTCATCGCCAGACAAGGAGCCGCTCATGCATAACTTCAAGCGGTTGCTTCTAGGTGTCTTTATCCTGTTGCTGGTATTGCTGATCCTGGCTTTCGTGCTCGAGAATCAGCAAGTTGTTTCGCTGATGTTCCTCGGATGGTCCGGCCCGCAATTGCCGGTCTCTGTGGTCGCGGTTCTGGCGCTTCTGATCGGGATGGCTATCGGGCCGATCATCGGGTGGATACTGGGACGCTCGTCCAGAAGGGCACGCAAGTCTCTTGTCTGAAAGCGACAAGTACGGGGTAATCATCGAATTTGCGTCGCTGCCTGTCCGTATCCATTAGTAAAACATTCATTAAGCTGTAAAATGCAGCCCTTGTTCGAAGGTGGCAATCTCCCACCTCGATTCAGACTGACTCTGACAGATGCCTCATAGTTGAAGGCCTCTGCATTCATGGATTAGACAGCGCTCGGTTGGCAGCCCTGTCAGCAGCTCAAGGGTGTGGTTTCGCGTGAAAATTCTAGTAACCGGCGGTGCCGGGTTTATTGGCTCGGCAGTCATTCGTCATATCATCTCCAATACTACCGATTCTGTCGTTAACGTCGATAAACTGACTTACGCCGGTAATCTGGAGTCTTTGGCCGAAGTCAGCCAGAACCCTCGCTACGCGTTCGAGCGTGTCGACATCTGCGATCGTGAGCAGATGGACCGTGTGTTGCAGCAACACCAACCCGATGCAATCATGCATCTGGCGGCCGAATCCCACGTTGATCGTTCAATTTCCGGCCCGTCCGAATTCATTCAGACCAACATCATCGGCACCTACACACTGTTGGAGGCGGCCCGTCAGTATTGGGCGACGCTTGAGGGCGCGCGCAAGTCAGCCTTCCGTTTCCACCATATTTCGACTGACGAGGTTTATGGTGACCTGGAAGGTCCAGAAGACCTGTTCACCGAAACCACGTCTTACCAGCCCAGCTCGCCATATTCGGCCAGCAAGGCCAGTTCCGATCATCTGGTTCGCGCCTGGGCCCGCACTTATGGCCTGCCAACGCTGGTCACGAACTGCTCGAACAACTACGGTCCATGCCATTTCCCTGAAAAGCTGATCCCGCTGATCATCCTCAACGCTCTGGAAGGCAAGCCGCTGCCGGTTTACGGCAAGGGCAACCAGGTTCGTGACTGGCTTTATGTCGAAGACCACGCCCGTGCGCTTTACAAGGTCGTGACCGAAGGCGTTATTGGCGAGACCTATAACATTGGTGGCCATAACGAAAAGCAGAACATCGAAGTGGTCAATACGCTTTGTGCATTGCTTGACGAGTTGCGGCCCGATTCCGCGCACCGTCCACATGCGAGCCTGATCACCTATGTTCAGGATCGGCCCGGACACGATCAACGTTATGCGATCGATGCGAGCAAGATCCAGCGCGAGCTGGGCTGGTCGCCGGCCGAGACGTTTGAAAGCGGTATCCGCAAAACTGTTGAATGGTATCTGAACAACACCGAATGGGTGGCTCACGTGAAGAGCGGCAGCTACCAGCAGTGGATTGACCAGAACTATACGGATCGTTCGAACAAGACATGAAAATCCTCTTGTTGGGAAAAAACGGTCAGGTCGGCTGGGAGCTGCAGCGCTCCCTTGCGCCGCTCGGGCAATTGATTGCCCTGGATCGCCATCCGGTGGATGGCCTGAGTGGCGATCTGTCGGACCTCGACGGGTTGCGCGCAACGATTCGTCAGGTCCGGCCCGACATCATCGTCAATGCGGCCGCCTATACGGCTGTTGATAAAGCCGAGACGGAAACGGAGCTCGCCGACCGGGTGAACGGTCACGCTACCCAGGTCATGGCCGAGGAAGCGGCCACCTTGGGCGCCTGGCTTGTTCACTACTCGACTGATTACGTCTTCAGCGGTCAAGGCAGTACAGCCTGGACAGAAACGGATGCTGTTGCGCCCGTGAATCACTACGGCGCAAGCAAGCTGGCTGGTGAGCGGGCGATTATCGATTCCGGCTGCAAGCACCTGATCTTCCGTACCAGTTGGGTCTACGGTGCTCGCGGTAACAATTTCGCCAAAACCATGTTGCGCCTGGCCAAGGATCGCGAAACCCTGAGCGTGATTGCCGACCAGATCGGCGCCCCTACCGGGGCTGATCTGATTGCCGACGTAACGGCGCAGGCGCTCAAACAGGTCGTGCAGCGACCTGAACTGGCCGGGCTTTATCATCTGGCGGCACACGGTGAAGTTTCCTGGCATGGCTATGCCAGTCACGTGATTGCGTTTGCAAAGGCCAATGGTGAAGAGCTTGCCGTCACCTCGATCAGCCCGATCGATACGACGGCCTATCCCACGCCTGCCCGGCGACCTCTGAACTCTCGTCTGAATACTCAGAAGCTGCGCGCCAATTTTTCTCTACACTTGCCGGATTGGCAAAGTGGTGTAACCCGAATGCTTATGGAAGTTCTGAACAAATGACCACGACAAATCGTAAAGGCATCATCCTCGCAGGCGGTTCGGGCACTCGCCTGCATCCCTTGACCCTTGGTGTGTCCAAGCAGATGTTGCCGATCTACGACAAACCGATGATCTTTTATCCGTTGTCGGTGTTGATGCTCGCGGGCATGCGCGAAATCCTGATCATCTCCACGCCTGAAGACTTGCCGTGCTTTCGCAAGTTGCTCGGCGATGGCAGCGTTTACGGGATCAAGCTGACTTACGCAGAGCAACCGAGCCCGGATGGTCTGGCGCAAGCGTTCATCATTGGTGAGGAGTTTATAGGCCAGGACCCTTGCTGCCTGATCCTGGGTGACAACATCTTCTATGGTCAGCACTTCTCGGACAATCTTCGTTCGGCCAGCAGCCAGGCGAGCGGCGCCACCGTTTTCGGCTACCACGTGTCCGATCCCGAGCGTTTTGGTGTCGTCGAGTTCGATGCCACCGGGCGCGCGCTCAGCATTGAAGAGAAACCGGCCAAGCCAAAATCCAGCTATGCCGTGACCGGCCTGTATTTCTATGACAATCAGGTCGTCGAGATCGCCAAGAACATCAAGCCGTCCGAGCGCGGTGAACTCGAGATCACGGACGTCAACCGTGCCTACCTCGAGAAAAACACCCTGAATGTCGAAATGCTTGGCCGTGGTTTTGCCTGGCTGGACACGGGCACTCACGACTCGTTGCTGGAGGCCAGCCATTTCGTGCACACGATAGAGCAGCGTCAGGGCTTGAAAGTCGCGTGTCTTGAAGAGATCGCCTACAACAACGGCTGGATCAGCGATGCACAGCTCGCTGAGCAGGCCGAGCGCCTGAAGAAGACTGGCTACGGTCAGTATCTGCAGAAGCTGCTTGATTCCGGCTCTCGCTGATTGCCGAGCACAAGTCTTAACAGCCCCGGCGCTCACATTGTGCAAGCAGGAACGGCAGCCATGCCCGCAGGATCTCCACGAGTCGCAGTTCTACTGGCTGCCTACAACGGAATGCAATGGATCGAGGAGCAATTGCGCTCGATCCTCGACCAACAGTTTGTCGATGTTACGGTCTTCATCAGTGTCGACACGTCGACTGACGGGACCGAAGCCTGGTGTGCGGCTTACGCTGCCGCGCACCCCGGCGTCGTGGTTCTCCCCCCGGCGGGCGCTTTTGGTGGCGCCTCGCGCAATTTTTTCCGGTTGATACGCGATGTTGATGTCGAAGACTTCGAATTCATCGCGTTTTCAGATCAGGACGACGTCTGGCACCCCGATAAACTGCAGCGTGCAGTGCATCGGCTAAAGGAGCAGGGGTGCGATGCCTATTCCAGCAATGTCAGTGCGTTCTGGAGTGATGGCCGGACTCAACTGCTGGACAAGGCGCAGCCGCAAGTTGCCTGGGACTTTCTGTTTGAAGCCGCAGGCCCGGGTTGCACCTATGTGATGAGTCGCGCACTGATTCAGCCGCTCAAGGCGACAATGCTCGAAAACTGGGCGCCTCTGCAGTCTGTCAGTCTGCACGACTGGTTCTGTTATGCATTTGCCCGCAGTCACGGTTTTCGCTGGTTCATCGATTCGGTGCCCTCCATGGACTACCGTCAGCATGAGCGTAACCAAGTGGGCGCCAATACCGGCCTGAGTCCGCTGATTGCGCGTTACAAGACGATTCATGACGGTTGGTGGTTCAATCAGGTGCAGTTGATTGCACGTCTTGTCGGTCAGGATCGGGACGACTTTGTCAGTTCCTGGTTGGCGCTGGGGCGCCGGCAATTGATGAAGTTGTCATTTTCCGCCCGGCAGTGCCGACGCAGGACCCGTGACAAGGTCTTCTTCTTTTTTATCTGTTGGGTCACTGCACTGATGGGAAACCGAAAGCGATGAATACCCCGAAAGTATTGGTGACGGGGGCGGGCGGATTCGTCGGTGAAGCATTGGTTTTCAGGCTCTTGCTGGACAAACGGTTCACTCCGGTGGCCACGGCGCGTAGCAGCACCCGACTCAGTGGGTTGTGCAGTGTGCAGCCGCTGGATCTCGCTGCCCCTCAGACATTTCCCGCCCTGGGCGGGGTGCAAGTCGTGGTTCATGCGGCTGCCCGTGTACATGTGATGAACGAAACAGCCGTCGATGCCTTGTCGGCATTTCGCGAAGTCAATGTGCAAGGCACGCTTCGACTGGCGCGCCATGCGGCCGATTCGGGAGTCAAGCGCTTCATCTTCATCAGCTCGATCAAGGTGAGTGGTGAAAACACCGAACGGGACAAGCCATTCACGGCCGACGATCCGGCAAATCCGACAGATCCCTATGGCATATCCAAGTTTGAGGCGGAAGAGGCTTTGAAGGCGCTTGCGCATGAAACCGGAATGGAGGTGGTCATCATCCGCCCACCGCTGGTTTACGGGCCGGGTGTCAAAGCAAACTTTCTGAGCATGCTGAACTGGCTCGACAGAGGCATTCCGTTGCCACTCGGCGCCATCGATAACCGGCGAAGTCTTGTCAGTATCGGCAACCTGGTGGACCTGATCGTGACCTGTCTGACGCATCCGGCGGCGGCCAACCAGACATTCCTGGTCAGTGATGGTGAAGATCTTTCCATCAGCGACTTGTTACGGCGACTCGCCGTAGCACTCGGGAAAAAGGCTCTCCTGATTCCAGTGCCCCAATGGGTGCTGAATACTGGAGCATCGTTGTTGGGAAGACAGGCTGTCGCCCAGCGAGTCTGTGGATCATTGCAGGTCGACATCAGAAAAAACCGGGAATTGCTTGGATGGGTGCCACCCATTCCGGTTGAAAAATCCTTTCGCCAGACTGCAGCCCATTATCAGGACTCGCAAACGAAATGAATTATTGGTGGTTGCTTCTTGCTGTGTTCGTTGTTTCCTGTGGATTGACGTGGGTACTGCGTCGTTACGCCCTGGCCAAAAGCCTGATGGACATACCGAACGAGCGCAGTTCCCACTCGACCCCGACGCCTCGCGGTGGTGGTGTAGCGATTGTCCTGGCCTTCTGCGCGGCAGTGCCCGTTCTTGCGGGGTTGGGGCTGTTGAGTCCGGCGGATCTTTATGGCTTGTTGGGTTCCGGTCTGATGATTGCGATCATCGGGTTCGCCGACGATCACGGGCACATCGCCGCGAGATGGCGCCTGCTAGGGCATTTCATCGCCGCCGGTTGGGCTCTGTTTTTCCTGAGTGGGCTGGCCCCGGTTTCCTTCTTCGGGCTGGTGATCGACCTGGGGTGGCTGGGCAGCGCGCTGGCGCTGATCTATCTGGTGTGGATGCTCAACCTCTACAACTTCATGGATGGTATCGATGGTCTGGCCAGTGCCGAGGCGGTATGTGTCTGCCTGGGAGCGGCGCTGGTTTATTGGCAAACGGCCCACCTTGAGCTGATCTGGGCTCCCGTTGTCCTGGCGAGCGCGGTCGCAGGCTTTCTGTGCTGGAACTTTCCACCGGCGAAGATTTTCATGGGTGATGCCGGCAGTGGTTTTCTCGGCATCATTCTTGGCGTTCTGGCCCTCAAGGCGGGTTGGGCGAACCCCGAACTGCTGTGGAGCTGGATGATCCTGCTCGGTGTGTTCATGGTTGATGCCACCTTCACGTTGGTGCGGCGGCTGTTGCAGCGGCAGAAGGTCTATCAGGCGCATCGCAGTCATGCGTATCAGCATGCTGCGCAGAGTTTTGCCAGTCACAAGAAGGTCACCCTCGCCGTGGTGGCGATAAATGTGGCCTGGTTGTTGCCTGTTTCAATGTTGGTAGCGGGAGGTGCCTTGTCTGGACTTCTCGGTGTGGTGCTGGCCTATCTGCCGCTGGTAGGGCTGGCGGTGTACTTTAACGCTGGCGCAGTGACGCGGTAACCGGCCTCCATGGCGGGTTCAGTTGTGTGCTTATGCTTGAAAATAAGTGTTGGAATTTATGATTGAAGGTTTAAAACGTTCAGGGGCATTTCTGTTTTTGCTGGTGCTTCTCTGGGCGGCTATCTGGTGGATGGATCGCTATTCTCTGGGATTGCAGTTCAGTGCATACCTGTGGTCGGTGGGCGCCGTAGGCAATGTTCTGCCTTTTGCCACTTTGTTTGTGCTTCTACTGTTGTTGACCAATCGTCTTTACCTGTCGTTTTTTCTTGCATTGGCAACAGGTGCATTACTTTATTTCATAAGTTTCAAGAAATACCAGAGTTTGGGTAAACCTCTCTCGGGTGATGATTTCTTGTTACTGCAATACCTTGATAGCAGTGCGTTGGAATTGTTTGCGTCATACGTAAAGCTTCGCTGGGTATTGTTGGGTGGAGGCTTGGGCGTTTTTTTTATCGCTCTTTTGGCCTATCTGGATAATCCCTTTTTCACGAAAAAATCGTTTCCCCGTCAATGCAGCATGGCGCTGTTCGTCATCAGTCTCTCGGGGATCTGGTATTTCAAGGGTATAGAAACAATCTACGAATTCAATCGCATGCGTTTTTCCTGGTCAAACCCGATCAGTACTCTTCATGCGGGGCTGGTTTCCAAGATCATTTATGGCGAGATCAAAAAGTCTCAGTCAAATGACATGCCGATCAGCGCGGCGGAAATCAACAATGTGCTGCAGAAAAACAACAGTTGCATGAAAGCTTCGGATTCAGCCGATTCATCACCTGCGATTGTGCATCCGGATATTATCGTGATTCAAAGCGAGTCATTTTTTGATCCGGACATCTTGCAAGGGGTTCAGCTTCCGAACAACCTGTTGCGCAATCTCCGCCAGTTGAAGGCAGCCGGGGCAGTGGGACAAATGAAGGTCCCGACGTTTGGCGGCGGAACGATCCGGACCGAGTATGAGGTGCTTACAGGCATTGATCTCGCAGCCTATCCCTTGGTCCAGTTTCCCTATTTCGAGGTCAGGACGCCGAAAATGGACAGCCTTGCCTCCGAGGTCAAGGAGAACGGCTACGAGGCTATCGCGATTCACGGTAACGCGGGTTCGTTCTGGAATCGTACGAAGACATTCAAGCTGGCAGGCTTCGACAGGTTTCTCACGGTCGATGATTTTCCCTCCGATGCTGAGCACGACGGTGCCTATCTGTCTGACAAGAGCATGACTGATCTGGTCATCGCACAGTTGTCAGAGGTCGAGCGTCCCAAGTTCATCTTTGCTATCAGCATCGAGGCCCATGGCCCTTATACGATTGGTTCGATCAAGGACGCGGCCGTTCGCGACTCCATCCCGGTTCCGGCTGGTTTGAGCGCGGAGGGTGCCGAGGAGTATCGCAACTACATTTATCATATCGATAACGCGGACCAGCAGTTGGGCCGTCTGAAAAACTATCTCGATGCACGCGGCAAGCCCTATGTTCTGGTGTTTTATGGAGATCACCTTCCCGGGCTTGGCGGAGTCTATGAAAAGCTGGGTTTCAAAAACGGGGCTGCGGCAACCGAGCAAACGGTGCCCTGGATAATCACCAGCAATACTTCATCCAAGACCTCGGCGATCGATACTTCCTGGAAGCTGGGTCCTGCATTGTTGAAAGAGGCTGGCTTGTCAGTGTCGCCTTACTTTCACCTCGTCAATTGTCTCGAGGCGGTATCGGAGGTTTCAGGTACGGAGCCTGAGTTCTATTCAGTCGCTCGTGCTCAAACTCAAGGTCGACTGGGTGATTATGTTTCTGCCGGGGAGAAACAGTAATGAAATGGTTACTTCTTCTTGTGGCAGGTGCTCTGACTCTGCCGTGGTACATGTCCAGGGGCATCGAGTTTGAAGTGGATCCTCAGGTTTTTTCCAATTGCGACTTGCCGGCAAACGTCTCTACAGTTCGCTGGAACGTGGCCAGAGAGAGCGTGCAATCGGTACGGGTTTTCGTCAATTCGGTTAACACTCCGGAAAACCTGTGGGCCAGTGGAGAGCCCCAGGGCGAGATGAAAACCGGGCCTTGGGTGGCTGATGGGTTGACATTCACATTAAGGGATCAAGCCGGCGAAGTCCTGGCAAAAAGAACCGTACAGACCACTCGCTGCCTTGCCAACAACGCAGGGCAATAGATCCTGGTATGAGGCTATGAAAGCCGATCATTTCAATCGTAAGTGCTAAAAGAAAACCCTGGGGACCGAGTTATCGGTCGCCAGGGTTTTTTATTTATTGGCAGGTATTACTTACGGATGGACAACGCCGACAGTCAGGTCGACGACGTTGACGGTATCCCGGTCCCTGGCGGTAATGTAGACATTGCCTGAGGTGGCGCCCACCGGAATCGGGAGCGTCTCCGAGAATGTAACCCGTCCCTGTTTGCAGGGTATGAGCTTGTAGTAAACAGGCAGCACGTTCCAGTTGATTTGCGCGATGAATGAACCCGCGTTGCTGGAACATTCAAACGTCACTTCATACTTGGCAGATCTTGAGTTTTGCGTGCCGATAGTGGAAACGACTTTTGGAGTGGTGTCCGCCGTAAAACCCTGGCTGGTCGCGATGTCTTTCACTGACTCGGATTCGTTTCGGAGATTGTAGACGGTCTGATAATCGATTTTATCATTCGAGAGTTTGTACAGAATGATAGGGCCCAATTGATAAACAGGCTGCCCATGCATCGTCAGGTAGCCAAGCATTGCCTGACGATTTGGCAGGCTGGTTGCAAACGATGAGTTCCAGATCACGTACTGTACTTTCCACTTCTCGATGATCGCCGCGATATCGTCAGTGTTCTTTACGAGGCCGAATGCTCTGGTTTGCGAAGGAGAATACCAACTGATGTAAATGGGCTGGCCTCGTAACGTTGCGCCAAACGAAGCGCTCACGTCGTATAGCACCACTGGATTGTTGGTGTTGCTGTTCAAGTAATCTGTAATGGCCTTGGACGGTGCTAGCTGCTCTGTAAGGCTGGACTTCTCGGCGTCAGTGAAGGCGTCTTGCGCAGGCGTTGTAAGAAACCACGCAATGCCCGGCAGGAAGTAGATATTCACGGCGATAAAAAACATGAATACCCATCGAGTGACGCGCTTTGCGGTGCCGGATACCGCAAGAATCAGGCACCCGAGTACGACGCTGGCCAGAGGCAAGATGGGGAACAGGTAGCGCCAGTACTGGGTCGCAGAGAACATGACCAGACCGAATCCGACTGTCGGTAAAACCAGAGCGAATTTGACGGGGTTGTTGAGCTTCCTGCTTGCAATCAGCGTCATCAGGCCCAGAGGTAACAGGTACAGATACTGGAAGCCGGCAACAAAATTCAGCGACTCATAATGTTTGCTGGTGTTGTAGAACAGCGCCCAGAAACTTTGCAAGGTAAACCCCTTTTGATAAAGAGGGTCAGCAAAGTTTACCAGCGGGTAATAAGGTGATTTGAAAATCTCGTTGTAGAGAGGGAAAAAAGGATTGCCGCTGGTTATCCAGGAAAAGCCATAAGACTGCAGCGCGGAAAAGCTGGAGATGCCAATCAATACAGTGCATGCGAGTACTGGATGCTCAGACTTTTGCAGGGCAAAGTGATCTTTTTCCTTGAGAAAGACAGGGATGTATGCAGCGATGAGCAATGCGCCCAGCACCATGCCTGGGAGCTTTGTCGCCGCGCATAGCGCGGCGGCTGAAACGATCGCGATCAACTTTGAGGCGGCGGCGTCCGTCTCGGTTTCCAGCAGGATTTTTACAGCGCTGGTGGCCAGAAACGCAAGGAACAACTCGGTCTGCAAGTAGATCAGCAGGGGCGCGATGATCGGGGTGCTGCAGAAGAGCAGTACCACCAACAGACTGTCACTGCTGTTCTTGATCAACGAACGTGTAAGCGACCAGACAGCGTAGATAAGTAGGGTTGTAAAGGTAAGGTTAAGCCCTCCCCTTGCATCTGCATTGGCAATGATAGAGACGATCGAGTGCAATAGATCAAAGGCAAAAGGTGCAACTGACCAAATCTGTTGCTGTATGTTGAAGCTGAACACTTTTGTATTTGCAAGCTCGGTCCACATCCTCAGGTGCAATACATTGTCATCGCTGCCAATGGACGGAAAGAAGGCAAATTGCAATACATACCCGATGATGAATGTGCAGGCGATCACTGAGCGAAAGGAGAACTTCCGGATGCGCTCGGAGCCACTGCTGATGCGGGTGCGCAAAGCACTGCACAAAGCGTTTCTGAATGAAGGCTGTGTCAGCGCGAGAAACGGCGCCAACAAAATCCCGAAGTAGAGCGGGCGAGTGTTGATTGGAAAGTGAATGAGTGTGCTGAACAGGGCTAGGTATAACGTGATACCAACCAGTATTGCTCGCAGGGAGTGGGTCCTTGTCTCATCTGTCGGTGAGACGAAACCAAGAGCCCATCTGCCAAGAATGTAAGACGAGGAAATAAACAGCAGTGAGGACAAAGTTGCCTGCAGTCCTGAACCCAAGGCTACAAAGACGAACAGGCCGCCGATGAGAACGTGGTTTGAGTACTTGTATCTTGTGAATTTCAGAACGGCCGCCACGGTCAGCAACATGCCTGCCCAGGAATACAGATCGCTGAGCAGCGAAATATTCCAATAAAAAGGAAATGCTTCCGAGTAATGAGCCACCAGCGCAGGAATGCTCGCTGCAAGCAGCAATAACAAGCCTGTCAGTACATATGAAAGTATTTTTGTTTCAGGCATCTTGAAAACGACCAAGTGGCGAAAAATGTTTGCGTGGGATTGGACTTGTTGGAAACGTCAATCTTTGCATTGGTCACGCCCATGGTTTTTGAACTGTACCTTCAGGTGAAAAGGTCGGTTCGGAACGGCGGCAACATCGTGTCCGATAAATGCAAGTATGAATTGAGTTCCAAGGATGATTGGCAGAGCCGATAGCATCACTGTGCCGGCAGGTGTTGGAACGCCTGAACCCATGGATGACATCCAGTGGCTGACACCAAATACAGTACCGGCGGTCAGCATCAGGACGCCCAGTGGCAGTTCGATGGACGCCAGCGACATGTTTCTCAAGTAGTAATTGTAAAAAATACGTTTGGACAGGTTTCTCAGGTGTTTGGCAAGAAATTCGCCGACGATCTTCGAGATCTTCAGATTGCTTTCTTCTTCGCCGTATTTGGCATCCATTGGAATGTCGATTACAACGGCTCTCAACGTGTTCAGGCGGAAGAGAATATCGGTCTCGAAGAAGTAGCGATTGCTGATCTTGTGAAAGGGAAGGTGTTTCGCCACATCTCGATGAATGGCAGTGAAACCGTTTGTGGGATCAAACAGGTCCCAATAACCGGAAGAAAGTTTTGTCATGAAAGAAAGAACGGCATTGCCAAACAAGCGCATTTTCGGCATGGCGTGAATTTCTTCAAGATCAAAGAAACGGTTGCCTTTGGTGTAGTCGGCTTCGCCATCGATAATCGGCGCCACAAATTGCTTGATCAGGCGCGGATCCATTTGTCCGTCGCCATCAACTTTTACAATGATATCCATCCCGTCTTGAATGGCGGCGGCATAGCCATTCATAACGGCGCCTCCCACTCCGAGATTGACCGGGTTGTGGAGTATGGTGACGCGTAGATCGGTGCAATGCTCGCTGACGAATTTCCCTGTTTCTTGCGGGCAGCAATCATCGACTACATAAATGCGGTTTACTTCAGGTCCGATTTTCGAGATGACATCCAGTATTTGACCTTTCACTTTGAAGCTGGGAATTACCACCGCAATTTTTTGTAGCGTTTCCACCGTTTACTCCCTTTCGAAACCGGAACCACAGTTCAGACTGCTGGCATGACTGCCCGCATCTTAGTCGGTTCACCGTCGAAGGTCACTGTCTTTAAGGGCGAAAATCAGGTCGGAGGAGGAGGTGGAAAGGGAGTTTTGACTTGAGAGATCATGATGTTTTTAACCGTTGGGTTAAAACATTGATGAGGGTCTGGATCTTCGGGATGATTGTTGCAATTAGTGTGTCGTGATGAAGGGAATTGAGCTCGCCATGATCTGTCGACAAATCATGGCATGAGCTCGCATCACGGGTTCAAATCAAAGCAGTACTGGCGAAGCGGGCTTCCCAGCTGTTTTCCTGTTTGAATTGTTCGGAGAGTGCAGCCGAGTGAGTGTATTCAAGCGCGCTGGCTACTGCGGCGTTGAAGTCAGAAGGAGAATCGCAAAGATAGACCCCCTCTTGATCGCCGCGATAAGCCATTTCGCCAAAACTGGTTGAAAGAATGGGCAGGCCAAGCGCTCGGTATTCGTAATACTTGATCGGGTCTACCGATGAGGTCAGGTCGTTGTGCACAAACGGAATGAGCGCCACGTCGAACGACAACATTCTTTCCAGAGCATCCTTATGGCTGCACGGCGGAAAGAACGTGATGTTCGGCGCGAGCTTCAAATCGGTCGGATTGAAGACCGGGCCGATGACGTGAACCTGATCGTCAGGACGGCTTTCCGCCAGGCGAATCAACCATTTCCAGTCAAACCATGCGCCTACAGTGCCCACGTAGCCAAATACCACTGGCGAACGCTTGGCGTTGGAGTCCTTGGCCGCTGGCAGCAGCGCAACGTCGAGTCCATTCGGTACGAACTTGACGTGCGACCGGTGACTTTCCCACTTTTTTCTCAGCTTCGTCGAAGATGCCAGCAAGTGGGTGGTCTTGCGGCCGATTTCCAGCTCGCGACGCGCCATGGCATTTTTCGAGAGACCGGAATAGAACGTCGGAAAGTCATCCATCGCGTCATACACGGAAGGATGGTCTTTCAGCAGGTCCAGAACCTTGAGGGCCAATACAGTTGGCTTGCCGATGACAAGCATTGTATTGCCCTGGTTTGCGAACGCCTGAACCGACTTCAGCAACTCACCCCAGCAAATGCTGCCGTTGATCAGGCCGGAGCCTGGCAGCGGTTCTATCGGCAGCGCCTTTGGCTTGAGCACGGTCAGCCACGGCTCAAGGTCGCCGCTTTCCGTTTGATCGCTCACGCCAATCTTTTTGAAGTCCGCCAGAGAAGGAAAGCGGCTGGGATAAGGATCCAGCCACAATACTTCGCCGCCTGTTGTCGCATGGAACCATCGAGCGAACTTTTGTGGTCGCTGGGCAAAACTGGACCAGGGAACAGGCGATAGATAGACCAGCCGCATTAACGGCAGTGCTCTTTCAGAACCGCGACAATGCGTTCTGCACCTTTGCCGTCGCCGTAAGGTGATACACCTCGCGCCATTGCTTTGTAGGCTTCAGGGCTGTCCAGCAAGGTCTGGGCTTCTTTCAGAATCGGCTCGTAATTCGGACCAACCAGTTTCACGACGCCCATCTCCACCGCCTCAGGGCGTTCTGTTTCATCACGCAGAACCAGAACAGGAATAGCCAGTGCCGGCGCTTCTTCCTGAACACCGCCCGAATCGCTGATGATCAAATACGCTTTTTTCATCGCGGCGATGAACGGTGCGTAATCCAGTGGCTCGCACAGCTTGATGTTCGGGATATTGCCAAGAATTTCATGGGCAACGTCCTTGACGTTCGGGTTCGGGTGAACCGGGTACAGAATCTGTACGTCCTGGTTACGTTCGGCGAGCGTCTTCAGGGCTTTGCAGATATTGCGGAACGGTTCGCCGAAGTTCTCGCGACGGTGAGAGGTCACAAGAATCAGTCGCTTGGAATCGTCCAGCTCAATGCCCAGCTCCAGGTCTTTCTTGGCCGTCATCAACAGTGCGTCGATCACGGTGTTGCCTGTCACGGTAATGTCCTTTTCCGGGATGCCTTCGCGCAGCAGGTTGTTTTTCGAGCTTTCGGTCGGGGCGAAATGCCAGCGGGTCAGGCGACCTGCGAGTACGCGGTTGGCTTCTTCCGGGAACGGGTTCTGCATGTCACCGGTGCGCAGGCCGGCTTCGACGTGACCGAACGGGATACGGTGATAAAAGGCGGCCTGAGCCATGGCCAGAACGGTGGTGGTGTCGCCCTGGGCCAGTACCACGTCAGGTTTTTCGTCCAGCAGGACTTTGTCGAGCTCCAGCAGAAGACGGGCGTTGAGCGTCGTCAGTGACTGGTTCGGAAGCATGATGTCAAGGTCGATGTCAGCCTTGATGCCGAAGAAGTTCAACACCTGATCCAGCATGTGGCGATGTTGCGCGGTGGCCAGTACCCTTACTTCTGCCCATGGCTGTTCTTTGAGCGCAAGAATGACAGGCGCCATCTTGATCGCTTCCGGGCGCGTGCCGACGGTGCAGATAATCTTCATTTTCATAGTGTTTCCTATGCAAAATTCACTGAATTTGGAGCCTACGCCCGCCGCAGGAGCCAGCGCGTCAGCAAAAAGGTAATGGGGACGGTAATGAGGATGACGATCAACGGTGCAAACAGTTGATTAATGCCAAGAAGTTCGACGACGAAACCAAGAATTATGGCGGATAGGAGATACTGAATCAAATACACCAGAGGAAAGGCCATGAAGCCTTTCCAGCTGACGGGAGTATTGAAAACAATGGTCGAATTGAACCAGTACGAAAACACGATACCCACTGCAAAAGCCAGCGCATAGGCGATCTGGTAAGGCAGGATCACTTGTAGGCCAAAGTACAGAGCATAGGTAAAGGCGGTATTGATACCGCCTCCGATGACAAACTTCACCAGGTCAACAAGCGACCGTTTTTCCGGCATGGTCAAACCTGCTTTCTCGACTGCACCAGCTTGATGAAGTCGCCGTAATCCCTGATGTAATCGGCCGAGTCGTAATAGTCTGAAGCAAAAACCAGCAACATGGCGTCGGAAGAGTATTTGTATTGAACGCCCCACGTCAGCGGAGGCAGGTACAGCCCCATGTTGGGACGGTCGAGAGTGATCTCCTCCCGTGTCTCTCCATCATCCACGGCCACGCGAATGCTGCCTCTGACGGCGATCAGGAACTGATGGCATTCATGATGGGCGTGCTCCCCCCGGGTGTTCGCGGTGGGGACGTCATACACCAGGAAGTAGCGTTTGGGGCTGAACGGTATTTCCCGCTCGAATTCGCCGACCGACAGGCTGCCGCGCAAATCCGGAACAGCCTTGAACGTGTGAAGCGTCACGCCCGAAACATTTGTGTTGATGACCGCAGGTGTATCGGATATCGGTGCGAGAGTGCTCTCGTTGGCCGAACCAGTCGCGCCTTCGGTGTAACCGATGATTTTTGCCGGGTTGCCGACAACGATCGCGAAAGGCGGGACTGAGCGTGTCACCACAGCGCCGGCGCCGATCATCGCGCTCTCGCCGATGGTCAACCCAGGAAGAATAGTGGCATTGGCGCCGATGGTGGCCTTGCTTTTGACCAGGGTGCGCAGAAACTCTTCCGGGTACTGCTTGCTTCTGGGGAAGCGGTCATTGGTGAACGTCGCATTCGGTCCGATAAAAACATCGTCCTCGATCTGAATGCCGTCCCACACCTGAACGCCGCACTTGATCGTGACGCGATCACCGATGATGACATCGTTTTCTATGAAGACGTTATCGCAGATGTTGCAGTCGGCCCCCAGTTGCGCGTCGGGCAGAACGTGAGCAAAAGCCCAGATACGGGTGTTCTTGCCGACGTGTGATGTTTCGCACAGCCCTTTGGGGTGGACAAAGTAGTCGGCGTTTTCATTTTTCATGATTGAAACTCTCAGTCCGCATCGGAATGGCGAGCGGTCTTGCCTTGGTGTTTTCGTAGGTACGCCACGCGTAGGAGCCCACGATGCCCAGGCCGAACAGGTTCGCTGCACCGAGGAACACGATGACATTTATGGTCATTGCGTAGCCTGAAACGGTGATCAGGCCTGCCAGGCGAGCAAGGGTCACCGTCAGGCCGAAAGCCGCCGCCAACACGGTTGTTGCGCCGCCGAGGCGAGTCAGCAGCCTGATCGGCAAGTCCGTGAACGCGAAGACACTGTCCATCATGTAGTTCACTTTCTTGGAGAAGGTCCAGGCGGACTTTCCGTGCTCGCGTTTTTGCCGGGTATAGGAAATGGTATGGCGACGGAAACCGAGCCAGAAGATCTGGGCGACCAGTGAGCTGTGTCGTTCGTCGAGGGTCAGCAGCGTATCGCGAAACACCTTGTTGCAGCCAAATACGTCAACACCCCCTTCCGGCATGCTCGATACGACATAGCGGCGATAGAGGTTCCAGAAAACCCTGGACGCCAGGCGCGAGAAGAACGGGTCCATTCGGGCCTCTCGGACACCCAGTACCACGTCGCACTCGCCGCCGAGCAACGCGGCATTCATTTCAAGAACCAGTTCGGGTGGTTCTTGAAGGTCCGCGGCCATCACGGCAAATCGTTGCCCCCGGCCTTTTTCCAGGCCCACGCGTATGGCCGCAAACGAACCGAAGTTGCGTGACAGCAAAACGAGTTGTGATTCGAACTGCTGTCGGGGCAGGGCTTCACGAAGGATTTCGTAGCAGCGATCCGGGCTTCCATCGACAACAAAAACAGCCTCGAAATCTCCCGCCAATTTGCTGTTCAGGCCTTCGATGGCTGCCAGTAAATCGGGCAGGGAGCCTTCATTCTTGTAGACGGGAATAACGAGCGTCAGCAAGCGATTGCACTCCTACTCGGCAAAGAAGGTTCGAACGGCAGCAATGACCGAGGACACTTCCTTATCGGTCATGCCCGGAAAGCACGGCAGCGTCACGAGTGTCTTGCACAGGCGATCGGTGACTTCCAGCGAGCCGACGATGTGCGGTTCGGCGTAGGCGGTTTGTCGATGATCCGGGATCGGGTAGTGGATATCGGTGGAGATACCGCGAGACTTCAGGAAATCTCGCAGTGCATCGCGTTTGGCGGTGCGCAAAACGTACAGGTGCCCGACATAGGATTCGTCCACGCTCGGCACGCCTTCCACGGCGAGCGAATCGAAGGCTTCGCTGTAGCGGCGGGCGATATCGCGGCGCGAGTCGTTCCAGGTGTCCAGCAGTGGCAGCTTCACCCGCAGTATGGCGGCCTGGATTTCGTCCAGGCGACTGTTCTTGCCACCGGCATGATCCACTTGGTACTTGGAGGACCAGCCGTACTGGCGCAGGGTTTTCAGGCGCGCAGCAATGTCATCGCGGCTGGTTACTACGGCGCCGCCGTCACCCAGGGCACCGAGGTTTTTGGTCGGGTAAAAGCTGAAGCATGCAGCGTCGCCCCAGCTTCCCGCCTGCCGGCCATCGACGATCGCGCCGTGGGATTGCGCGCAATCCTCGATCAGTGGCGTGCCGGATGCCTGAGCCAGCGCCATCAGTGGCTGGATGGCCGCCATTTGCCCGTACAGATGAGTGACGATGATGCATTTCGGTTTTTGTTTCAGAGCCTGTGCCAGGGCATCGACGGACATGGTCATGGTCGACTCGTCGATGTCGACATAGACCGGCGTCGCTCCGATGGCGTGGATTGCGGTGCTGCTGTAGAACCCGGCGTTGGCGACCGTCACGACCTGGTCGCCGGCCTCCACGCCCAAGCTGCGCAGGGCGATCTCCAGGGCGTCGGTGCCGTTGGCCACCGACACGCAATGCCCGGCGCCCACGTAGTCGGCAAATTCGGATTCGAAGCTGGTGACCTCTTTCCCGAGAACATACCAGTGGCGATCAAGGACGGTCTTGATCGCACCGAGGAAGTCGAGATCCTTGTTCATCACCACGTCGGAGAAAAGAGGGATCATGTCGATGCTTCCCGAAGAGTCCATTGGTTTGCTCATTTATCGGAATTCTTGTAGGTGTGCGGCGCCCATTCGCCCCATTTCGCCTCGTAAGTCGCCTTGTTCTGTTCGAACAGGGCCTGGCGGTCAGCGCTGCGCATTTTGTTGAACGAAGCTGACAGGTGGTGATGGATGAACACGTCCTCGGCGCAGCCCACTTTCAAGCCCAGCTGTTCGATCCGGCGGCAATAGTCGTCATCTTCGAAGAAACCACGACCGAATGCCTCATCCAGCGGACCTACGGCTTCGTAGACTTCGCGCGAGAACATCACGCAGAAGAACGCTGCGGTGTACAACTCCTGGATCTTGCCGATGTGGCTGCGGGTGTACTTGCCCGACTCCACCAGCATTTCGTCCATGTTGTTGTACTTGATCTGGATCTTGGCTTCGTTACCGATGTTGTTGGTTACCGGGCCGATGATGCCGAAGTTCCTGTTGCGCTGCAGGTGACGGTAAAGCGTGCGGATCCAGCCGGGGGTGACGTAGGTATCGTTGTTGAGCAGCACCAGGTATTCGCCGGTTGCCTTGGCCAGGCCCTGGTTGTTGCCAGCGGCAAAGCCCCGGTTGTCTTCGTTCAGGATGATCGAACGGTTTTCGCCCTGAGTGACCCACTCTTGCAGAAGTGCAGGGGTGCCGTCGGCGGAAGCGTTGTCGACAACGATGACTTCGAGGTTTTCATGGTTGGAGTGCAGGTCGAGACTGGCAAGGCAGGCCTTGGTCAGCTCGATATTGTTGTAGGTGACCACGATGACGCTGACGCTTGGAACCGCCCGGGATGATTCGATCCGGTTGATCATCTGCTCGGCACGATGGGCCCAGGTCTGATTCTTTGCAAACTGCTGGCGAGCCAGGATGCGGTCGGCGGAGTCGGTGGCGTTCAGTTCTTCGTTGATGGCGTCGATGAACGCCTCGGTGGTCGGTGCCGCGTGGACCAGGTTCTCGAACTGTTTGATCTCTGGCAAATCGACCGATACGACCGGTTTGCCGGCGCTCAGGTACTCGTAGACCTTGACCGGGTTCGTGGCCAGTGTCAGCGGGATGACCTGGAATGGCAGCAGGCAGACGTCGAACGCGTGCAGGTAGCGTGGCAGTTCGCTGTAGGCCATTTCGCCAGTGAAGGTGACATTGCTCAGGTGCGCGAGCTGCTCGCGGGCACCCACAGTGTCAGCGCCGATCATCAGGATCGAATGATCCGGGAACGCCTTGGCAACGTTTTCCAGCAGCTTTACATCGAACCATTCGGCGATGGCACCGTAGTAACCGATGATTTTGCGCTGTTGCGGGTCGACATAGACGTTGGCTGGCTTGACCGCGAAATGATCGTACTCGCCGGCATTGCGGATGAGCACGCGGCTGTCGGTGTGCTGTGCAACGATTTCGTCCAGCCAGGTGGACGTGGTGATCGTCATGTCGGCGTTGCGCATCAGTGCGCGCTCGATGGACAGAACTTCCTCCGAGACGTTGCCGAACCCTTCGTGGTGATCCATGCAGTCGTAGACGAGCTCACTGTCCGGTAGTACGGACGCCGTTTCGTACCAGAACGGGTGTTGGATCACCGAGACCAGTTGGCGCGACTGTGCCCAGTTCAGCACCTGCCCGATGGACGCTTTCAGTTGATCGGAGATCGCGACGCTCGGCGGATCGTTGTAGATGACCGGCGCGCCTTTGGCATAGAGATTGATCTGGAACAGACGCCCTGCGCTGTCCAGTTGCTCCACATTAAAGCCGCCGCGTGGGTCGTCTACCAGGTTGACCGAAACGTAGAACACCCGACGGCCTGCACCGGCAATGGCCTGAGCCAGTTGCTGAGGGCGCTGATGCCGGAAGTGCCAGTCGATGACACCCCAGAAAATGTAGTCGGGCAGGCCGCTTGCCTGAGGTGCAGGCAGTGTGGCTGGAAGGTCGAACTGACCGCCGGCCAGCAGCTGGCTTTTCATCGACGACATCGGGCCACGGACCAGTTGTCCATAGGCCTTGCGAATGGCGGTCTTGATGGCTTCCGGCAGGGGAAGTCGATTGAAGACGCTGCGCAACTTGCTCTTTATTGCACGCTTGTCGCTTGGCTGCAGGCCATGGCGCAGTACGCGGGTCGAGAATCGCAACGGTTGCGTAATCTTCCAGGAATGGCTGTTGATCACATCGTTCAGGCGATTTTGGGTAGCGATCAAGTGGTCGCTCAGTGCAATGCTGTCTTCTTGAATCTTGTGGAGTGCGCGCTCGGTTTCGGCCAGACGAGTGGTGGCCTCTTCGAGTTCAGCGTTGGTTTCGGTGGCTTTCGCGCGGGCTGCAAGCAATTTGCCCTTGAGCTCCACAACCACGTTGTCGGATTCCACGTGAACATGCTCCAGCTTCACGGCAGACGCCGTTTCATCCTGGGTGTTCGTGTAAATCAGCAGGATCTGTTCGCCAGGCCAGTAGTTTGGCTGGTGATCGGTGGTGTCGGTAATGCTGCTGTGCGTGAGTGCCCAGTTGCCGAAGAACGCCGGAACGTTGTCCAGTTGAAAGGAATAGAAGTGCTCATCGATGAGTTCCTTTTCCCGGAACGGCAGCAGCAGCACGATGAACTTCCGGGCTTTCGCCGAAACGGTCTTCAGCACATCCCACGGCGACTCGAAGTGTTCAAGTGTATTGGACGAGAACAGGATGTCCCATTGCGGGGCTTCACTGTTGCCGAGGAAATCGTCACACAGGAACTGGCATTGTGGATAAGCGCTTTTGGCCTTTTCGATCGCTTCGGAAGAAAAATCGACACCCACCAGACCTGGAGCGTTCAAGCGCTTCGACAGGTTCTGGGTGCCGTCACCCTGTGCGCAACCCCAGTCGCACATGGTCAGGTTGTCTGTTGCGATCAGAGAGGAAAGCCAGGCCGGAATGTTCTCCACGGCAACTTCGCTGAAGAAGATACTTTGCTCTCTGCCGAAGTTTTCTTCCCAGTCATTCGAAAAGCGATAGTCCCAGTAAGTCTTGGAGTTCACATCACCAGTGGTCGTTATGGAATCAGACGGTTTTTTCATGGTGTTGGTGCTCCCTGACCAGAATCGCTTTTTTGCACATTGATAGAAATCCGGGGCATGAATTGCCCGGATGCATTGCTGAGGAATGAAGAGGAGAAATACTGGGCGCCTTCCATGTATTCGTAATAATGGATGGCGGCGGATGAGCGGTTTTCTATAGCAGCGACCAGCAGGTATTCACCGGAACACAGTGGGTTCTCAAGTTCAAAACTGACTTCCTGGAAGGCTTCGTCCTGTGAAAATTTCACATTGTCGTTCCAGGTACTTCCGACAATCAGATCGCTGCCGGACAGGTTTTTCAGTGAGAACGACACTGAAAGGCCTTCCAGGGTTTTGATTGCGCCCGTATTGAAGGCAATTTTCACGAACATTTTTTCGTGGTCGGAGTAGAGGTTCTTTTTGACCCCCGACGCATCATAAATGCCTGCATCCTGGATGATGCCGATGTGCGAGCCCCAATGATTGATGGGCTGGCTGGCCTTGTGTGGCTCGGTATCGTTGGCCGCCTTGCTCGGTGCGTTCCCAGTGTTCGGCGCATTGTTGAACAGGTGTTCGGTGTACTGGGCCGTGATCGGAAACACTTCCCCGAGACCGCGCACGGTGCCTTTGTCCAGCCAGAGTGCGCGATCACATAGCGTGCGCACGGCGGCCACGTCGTGGGAGACAAACAGAATGCTGACCCCGGATTCCTTCATCTGTTTGATGCGATCCAGGCATTTGGCCTGAAAGCGTGCATCGCCCACGGAAAGGGCTTCATCGACCACCAGAATGCTCGGGTTGGTGTGGACTGCAACCGAAAAGGCCAGTCGCACATACATGCCCGATGAGTAGGTTTTCACTGGCTGATTGATGAAGTCGCCGATTTCCGCGAAGGTTTCGATGGCGGCGTACTGTCTGTCGATTTCGTCGCGGTTCAAGCCCAGGATCGCCGCGTTGAGATAGACGTTTTCCTTGCCGGTGAATTCCGGGTTGAAGCCCGCGCCGAGCTCGAGCAGGGCGGCAACGCGTCCTTTGACGGCGATGGTCCCGGAACTCGGATTGAGGGTGCCGCAAAGCATCTGCAGCAACGTCGACTTGCCCGAGCCGTTGCTGCCGATGATGCCGACGGTTTCACCCGGCTGGACTTCGAGCGAGGCATTTTTCAGTGCCCAGAATTCGCTGAAGTATTTGCGCTTTCCGCGAAACAGCATTTGCAGCAGGCGTTGATGCGGTTTGTCGTAAACCTCATAACACTTGCTCAGGTTGTCGATCTTGATGACGGCGTCAGAGGACATCGGCAAACCCCTTGCGTGTCTTTTGGAACCAGGCAAATCCACACCACGCGATCAAGGCGCCAGCGGCGAGCATGATTGCCCAGGCGGTAAAGTCCGGCATGCGGCCAAAGACGAGGACATTGCGGCTCTGTTCGATAATGGAAGCCAGTGGGTTGATCCTGATTGCAAATTGATATTTTTCCGGCAGCGCATCTATCGGGAAGAAGACGGCTGACATGAAGAGCAGGACGGTCGAAAACATGGCAGTAATCTGACTGATGTCCCGCAGGTACACGCCCAGCGAGGAAAACAGCCAGCTCAAACCCATGATGCCCAGAAGCAGGGGCAGCAATACGACGGGCAAAAGCAGCGCAGTCGCCGGAATGCTGTGTTTGAAAATCAGTTGTGCCGCCAGCAATACCAGAAGACTGATGCCGGCATGAAACAGTGCGGAGCAGAAAGCCACCCAAGGCAGTACTTCCAGTGGAAATACAACCTTTTTGACATAGCTGACGTTTGAGGTAATCAACATCGGCGAGCGGTTTATGCATTCGGCAAAAAAACCGTGAATCAACAAACCGACAAACAGGATAATCGCGAAGTCGGTTTTGCTTTCATCTGCACCGGTACCCCAGCGGGCTTTGAATACCACTGAAAATACGAATGTATAGATGACCAGCATGAGTATCGGGTTGAAAAAGGACCAGGATAATCCCAGTGCCGACCCCCGATAGCGTCCAAGAACTTCTCGTTTGCTAAGTTGCAAAATAAGACGTTTATTGCGCCAGAAGCTGTTGATCATTTCAAAAGGGTGAGCTGAAAAATTTTGCATCAGTGAGTTGACTCGACTTCTTATGCTGGTGGCCCATTTACATACTTGGATTTAATGACGGGGTAGATATCCATTTCTCGGGATAGATCCGGGCCCTCACGCAACCGTCCTGCCTTGCGTTTCCATGCGTTTTTCGCCTTGGCAGATTCAGCCAGGTAGCACTGCAGCACGCCGTGTCCGCGCAGCTGGCGCCGTCGGCCGCATCGCGCATGTTATCGCATTGACCCACATTTTTTCACTAGGCAGGCGGTCATTTTTGCCGGATGGTCAGGCAGAACGGGGATTTTGTTCATGGGTGGTGGCTTTTGGCCTTGATGGTGGAGGTGGGCGCGGTGGAGGGCTGGAGATATTTCTACGATTGTCGGAGTCAATTGATCCGGGGAATGTGTCAATCAGTCAGTTGTTTGAAATCGATGAACACCACGGAACCGGGCTTCTCTCCAGAAAAAGACTATAAGTTGGGGCGAGTATCGTCGGGAGCAGAATATTTTGGTTAGCGACCCAAGCCTAATTACGTACAATGGCCCTTCGGTTTCCGCAGGCGGATGGGGCCTTAGAAGGCCAACTATTTATGGATAAATTCAGAGTTTTTCTGCTGGGGCTGCCTCGTCGGCAAAAGCGGCTGATACAGGTCGCTACCGACGGCATTCTCGTGTGGCTGGCATTGTGGCTGGCATTCATCGTGCGCCTTGGTATCGATGATATGTACAACCCCTTGCGGGTTCATTTCTGGCTGTTTGCATGCGCGCCAGTGATCGCCATTCCTCTTTTTGTCCGTTTCGGGATGTACCGGGCGGTCATGCGGTACTTCGGTAACGATGCGCTGATCGCCATCATCAAGGCCGTCAGCCTTTCCTCGCTGATTCTTGCGCTCGTGGTCTATTGGTACAGCAACCATGAGGCGGTTGTCCCGCGATCGATCATCTTCAACTACTGGTGGCTGAGTCTTGTCATCATTGGCGGCCTGCGTCTGTGCATGCGTCAGTATTTCATGGGCGATTGGTTTACCGCGGCGCAACATGTTCCGTTCACCAATCGCGACGATGGCCTGACCAAGGTAGCCATTTACGGTGCCGGCGTGGCGGGAAATCAGTTGGTGGCAGCGCTGCGCATGGGGCGGGTGATGCGTCCAGTGGCGTTCATTGATGACGATCCGAGTATTTCCGACCGCTCGATTTCCGGATTGCAGGTCTACAAGCCCAAGCACATTCAGCAAATGATCGAAGTGACGGGCGCTCAGGAAGTGCTGCTGGCCTTGCCTTCCTCGACGCGTTCGCGGCGCAGGGAAATTCTCAATCTTCTCGAAGGCTTCCCGCTGCACGTGCGCAGTGTGCCGAACTTTACGGACCTGGCCAGTGGGCGGGTGAAAGTCGAGGATATTCAGGAAGTGGATATCGCCGACCTGCTCGGACGCGATTCGGTGCCCGCTCAGTCAGATCTCCTGGAGTCCTGCATCAAAGGCAAGACAGTCATGGTGACGGGGGCGGGTGGTTCGATCGGTGCTGAACTGTGCCGTCAGATATTCGCACTCGGTCCTACGACTCTTTTGTTGTTCGAACACAGTGAGTTCAATCTCTACAGCATTCTGTCCGAGCTTGAAAAACGCTCCAGCAGACAGTCCATGTCGGTTCGGCTGCTGCCTATTCTTGGTTCCATCCGTCATCAGGACAAACTGCTGGAGGTGATGAAGACCTGGCGCGTGGATACGGTTTATCACGCTGCGGCCTACAAGCATGTCCCGATGGTCGAGCACAATATAGCCGAAGGCGTATTGAACAATGTGATCGGGACCTTGAACACCGCGCAGGCGGCACTGCAATCAGGTGTCGCCAACTTTGTGCTCATTTCGACGGACAAGGCCGTACGGCCGACGAATGTCATGGGGAGCACAAAACGCCTTGCGGAGCTGACGCTTCAGGCATTGAGCCGCGAAATTGCGCCAGTCCTGTTTGGTGACAAGGCGAACGTTTCCCGAGTCAACAAGACCCGATTCACGATGGTTCGGTTCGGCAATGTTCTGGGCTCGTCCGGTTCGGTGATCCCCCTTTTCCACAGTCAGATCAAGTCCGGGGGGCCATTGACGGTCACTCATCCCAAGATCACCCGTTACTTCATGACCATTCCGGAAGCTGCCCAGCTGGTGATTCAGGCCGGGTCGATGGGGCAGGGTGGTGATGTATTCGTGCTTGATATGGGAGAGCCGGTACGGATCGTCGAGTTGGCGGAGAAGATGATTCATCTGTCGGGCTTGAGTATCCGATCCGAAAAAAATCCTCAAGGCGATATTTCCATCGAATTCACCGGGTTGCGTCCAGGAGAAAAACTCTACGAAGAGCTGCTGATCGGCGACAACGTGGAGGCCACCCAGCATCCGATGATCATGACGGCCAACGAGGATCATCTGCCTTGGGAGGCTTTGAAGGTCAAGTTGAGTGAATTGCTCAAGGCCGTCGAGCAGGATGATTATTCGCGGGTGCGTCAGCTGTTGCGTGAGACCGTCAGTGGCTACACGCCGGATGGCGAGATTGTCGACTGGATTTATCAACAGCGGCGATTGGAGCCTTGATTGTTACACATTCTGCAACGTACGCATTTTTGACAAGGCGCTGATGTCGCCTAAGTTTGGGAGGCAGCTCAGGAAAAGCTGCCTATCTAATCGACATCATGGAGCGTCAAACATGCGTACAGGTTACTTTTACTCTCTGGTCTTTGCTTTGCTCGCCAGTGCTTCAATCGGTGCCATTGCGGCGCCTGCGGCAAGCCAAGCGCATCAGGAAAGTTCTTCGGCAGCCGTCGGTGCCGTTACTTCCGATGAGAAAAAAGTCGATCTCAATGCTGCCGATGCCCTCACTTTGCAACGAGAGCTCTCCGGCGTGGGAGAGGCGAAGGCCAAGGCGATTGTTGCTTATCGTGAAACCAATGGGCCTTTTGCGTCTGTCGAAGAACTCCTGGAAGTAAAAGGAATAGGCAAGGCTATTCTCGACCGCAACCGCGACAAGCTCGAGATCAATTAAGCGCTGAAGGACAAGAGACCGATCGATTGATCGGTCTTTTTTTGCCCGCTTCAATCGTAAGTTTTTCGCTTGTTTGCCGACAACGAGTTGGCAGGGGCAGATCAAATTCCACAATGGTTGTTTACACGTTAACCTGCGCCTCCAAAGTGGGACGCACGGCGACGGCGTGTTCGAAGAGTAATGATCCGGGTTATCAAGCAAGGGACGTAATGGTAAGCGAACAAAAGATGTTTCTACCCATGGTGTTGAAAGCCTGGGCGCTTTTGATATTGGTATTGAGTGCGCTGGCTGTTATTGCAGGGCTCGCCCGTGCGGGTGCGCTCACGATGACATTTTCAGCGGCATGTCTGGCTTGCGTGCTGTTGATCGGTTTCATCATGGCAAGAAGCAATCGCTGGAGGTTACCCGCAGTTGTCGGACCGGCACTTCTGGCGTGCTTGATGCTGGCGCTTGGGCTGTGGGTATTCTTTTTCGACTCGGGGCAGGTCAGCGACTTCGGCGTGTATTATCGCTGCGGTACCAGTGACCACAGTTCTCTACAGGCCTGGCTTGAGAGCTGTCAGTCCCAGTATTTGATGAAAAACAGCACTTACTGGCTGAGGTCTTTCTTCTATTCTTCTGCCATCGGTCAATTGATCGGTGATGACTACTCCACGTTCAAAGCGGTGAATGCGCTGGTTCATATGGCGACGCTGGTCGTCTGGTATTACGCGATCAAGGCCAGCTACGGTGTGCGGGTCGCGTCGCTTTCCAGTGTGCTGTTGGCGCTGTATCCGGAATATTGGTTCACCACCACCCTGGTGACTACCGATAACTTCGCGGTCCTGTGCGTTGCCCTGTTCATTGTGATGGTGCCGAAGTTGAATGGCCGGTTGTCGACGGCGCTCGTCTTCTCGTTGTTCCTGGGCATCGTGATCTTTCTGGGGCACCAACTCCGGTCGATTGGCTCGATCTTTGTGCTGTCACTGCTGTTTTATCTGATCTGTGGGACAACCCTTGGGAAAAGATACTCTGGCTGGGTTTCCGGGGCGGCGGCACTCCTTGTTTTTGTGGTGTGTTCCTTTGCCTTTTCGAAGGCATATGAAACGAATCTTCCTGACCTTTTCAGTCCGGTGAAGATTGTTTCCGCGATCGACTTCCATACCACTCAGGGGTTTGGCATCAACTATCTCTGGGCAGAGCATTTCTGGCCTGCAACGCCTCAACCTCTTCAACTGCCTATGGCGTTGTACAAGATATCCACGGAGTTCTCGGGAGGATTCTTGCAATGGCCAGCCTATGTCTTCGACAAAGCGGTCGTTGTTTTTTCCGGTACGGGGTACTACGGTCTTTCGGCTTTCGCTTATCCGCCAGACAACCCTGACTCTCTGGTGACGACAACGGTCAGCAACATTCCTTTCAGCGCCGGATTCTTTCCATGGCTGAGCCTGATTGTCTTCATGTATCTGGTGTCGGCGGTCGTGGGAGTATTTCGCTCCAAAGTCGTGAGCGGGCCGGCGCTGGTTTCCTTGCTGGTAGTGGGCGCTTTCGGATTGCTGGTTTTGGGGATGGGAGAATCTCAGGCCCGGTATAGCGCGATTATTGCTCCTGCACTGGCCTTGCTGGCCACACTTGCGTTCTTTTCGCCCGTGACTGAAGACGCGGCTCCTGAGCGATCGATCTCGTTCGGCAAGGGTTACCTGATTGGGCTGGCCGTCATCCTGAGCCTGTATCTGGTCATCCTCCTGTTGACCAGGGCCCTGCCGTCCAGCGAACAACTGAACGGGCAGGTCAAACTGGTCGACGCGACCGGCTTGCCGTCGACGGGTTGCTCCAATGATGGCGTCAGCCTTGCTCCTGACTATAAAAAAGTCAGGGTTGCATTCGCCGAGACGAGCGATTGCGCGGTTGTGAAGCTGGACGTTCCGGCGGGCACGGCAACGCTTTCGTTCTACCTGAGTGGCTCGCGCTTCCCGTTCAGGTTTGAAGGCCCGGGACCGAACGTCTTTTCCTATCAGCTGTTAGCCGGGGAGAGCATCCTTTCCAGCGGCGAGACAGGGGAGAAGTCCGTCAATTACGTTCAGGTCGAACTCCCGAAAGGGAGTGAGTCTGACTTGGTGCTGAAGGTGAAAAAGCTCAACGCCGGCACAAATGACTATATTGATGTATCGCTGATCCGGGCAATCGCCGGCAGCAAGTAGGGCTGGGCTGCCGATACGGCAAGTCCCGCAAAACACCTGCAGCGAACACGGTGGGAATTGCCTCGTCGTGTTCGCCGGGAGGAAAGCGTCTTCAGTGGGCCGTTCATCCGTCGTTTAAAATTATGGCTATCATATTCTCTTTGAATTATGGCTATAATAAAAAACGGGCGAATGGCCCCGCGGTTTACTTTCCTCCCCTTCAGGTGTTTTCAGGAGTGCAATCATGGTCGACATTCGTTCACAAGGGACTGCTCTCGTTACCGGCGCTTCTTCAGGCATCGGTGCAATTTATGCCGAGCGTCTGGCGGCACGTGGTTTTGATTTGCTGCTGGTGGCTCGCGATCAGGAGCGCCTGGAGTCTGCCGCCCGCAAGCTGCGGGAGGCTCATGGCGTTCAGGTCGAAGTGTTGAAGGCCGATCTGACGCAAAAGGGTGAAGTGCTCAAGCTTGAGCAGCGTCTGCGCAGCGATTCCAGTATCAGCCTGTTGGTCAACAATGCCGGTGTGGCAGTCAATGGTTTGTTGGCCAATGCCGATCCGGAGGTACTGGAGCAACTGATTCAGTTGAACGTCACGACACTGACCCGACTGGCTGCCGCAGCAGCCTCGGCGTTCACCAGCGCCGGGCGCGGCACGATCATCAATATTGCGTCCGTGGTCGCCCTGTTCCCTGAGCGTTTCAACGCCACCTACAGCGCCAGCAAGGCGTATGTGTTGAGCCTGACTCAATCGCTCAATACCGAGCTCGAAGGCACCGGAGTCAAGGTGCAAGCGGTATTGCCAGGTGTGACCCGCACCGAAATCTGGGAGCGCTCCGGAATCGATGCCAGCGGTATTCCGGCAGAGATGGTCATGGAGGCAGGCGAGATGGTCGATGCCGCGCTGTCCGGTCTGGATCAGGGCGAACTCGTCACGATTCCTTCGTTGCCTGACGCCGGCGAGTGGCAAGCTTTCGTCGCTGCACGTCATGTGATGGCGCCCAACCTGTCCCACAGTTCGGCGGCCAGCCGATACAAGTAAAAAACTTTTGAGTCGCGAGAGGTCAACCCGATATGGATCAGCGTCGAGTAGTTGTCACGGGTATGGGCCTGGTGTCGCCCTTGGGCAGTGATGTCGAAGTCGTCTGGCAGCGTTTGCTGGCCGGGCGTTCGGGATTGCGAAACCTGCCGGAAGCGGTCATTGCCGATCTGCCGACCCGGGTCGGTGGTGTGGTGCCGACGATGGAGGAGGACGCCGAAGCGGGGTTCGACCCGGATCGTGCCACACCACCCAAAGAACAGAAGAAAATGGATCGTTTCATTATGTTCGCGATGGAGGCTGCGCGGCAGGCGCTTGAGCAGGCCGACTGGCATCCGTCTGACTCCTACGCTCAGGAGCGCACGGCGACCATCATCGGTTCCGGTGTCGGTGGCTTCGGTGCAATCGCCGATGCAGTGCGCACCACCGACAGCCGTGGTCCGCGTCGCTTGTCGCCGTTCACCATCCCCTCGTTTCTGGTCAATCTTGCGGCGGGGCATGTCTCGATTCAGCACGGCCTCAAGGGCCCACTCGGCGCGCCGGTCACCGCGTGTGCCGCCGGCGTGCAGGCGATCGGTGATGCGGCTCGACTGATTCGTGCCGGTGATGCCGACATCGCGGTGTGCGGCGGTGCGGAGGCGTCAATCGATCGAGTCAGCCTCGCCGGTTTTGCAGCGGCACGGGCCTTGTCCAGCGGCTACAACGACACGCCCGAACGTGCTTCACGCCCGTTCGACAGCGGCAGGGATGGTTTCGTGATGGGCGAGGGCGCCGGGCTGCTGGTGATCGAGTCGCTGGATCACGCATTGGCCCGTGGTGCCAAGCCACTGGCCGAACTGGTCGGCTACGGCACCAGCGCCGACGCCTATCACCTGACCGCCGGGCCGGAAGACGGCAGCGGTGCCCGGCGAGCCATGACGCTGGCGCTGGCTCAGGCCGGTATCACGCCGGACCAGGTGCAGCACCTGAACGCGCATGCAACCTCGACGCCGGTGGGCGACCTTGGTGAACTGGCGGCGATCAAGTCGGTGTTTGGCGTGCAAAACTCAATCGCCGTGACCTCGACCAAATCCGCGACCGGGCATCTGCTCGGTGCGGCTGGGGGGCTTGAAGCGATCTTCACGCTGTTGGCGATCCGCGATCAGATCGTTCCGCCAACCCTCAACCTGGAGAGTCCCGATCCGGCGAGCGAAGGTGTGGATATCGTCCATGGTCAGGCGCGTTCGATGCCGATCGAGTATGCGTTGTCCAACGGGTTCGGCTTCGGTGGGGTCAATGCCAGCGTACTGTTCAAGCGCTGGCAGGCTTAGTCTTCGGAGCGTTTGAGATGTCCGCGGGTGACGTCCAGGATGCGTTGCGCGAACCCGGAATCCGCGACACTGCGTGACAGCAGGAGCGCCCCGGCCAGTGTCGCCATGATGACGATGCTGCGCTCGGCGGCGTTCTCGCCTTCAAGGGTGCCTTCGATCTGATCCAGGCGAGCCTTTAGCACGGCGTCGCTGGTCGGGCTCGGTTGGCCGCGCAATCCCAGTTCCGAAGAAATGGTCAGCAGCGGGCAGCCTTCGTGAGGCGAGGTCTGGTGCCATTCGGAGAGGTATGTATCGATGAAGGCTTCCAGCGGTTTTTCCTGGGCGAACAGCTCCTCGCACAAGCCTGCGACCTGATCGCCAGCGGCTTGCAGGGCTTTTTCGACCAGGTCGTCCTTGGATTTGAAATGCGAATAAAAGCCGCCGTGGGTCAGGCCCAGCGCTTTCATCAACGGTTGCAGACCGGTCGCGCCGATGCCGTCCTTGCGAAACCGTTCGGACGCTTCCTTGATGATGCGCTGGTGGGTCTGGGCTTTATGATCTTGCGAGTAACGCATTTAAACTCTCCGCAACAAGAGCACCATCTTAACCAATGAAAATTGAATGGTGACTGTACTTCTACTTCTAAAAAACCTGCCGATGAATCCAAGATGTTCGTAACAGCTGTGAACGGTTGGCACGGATAGTGGTTGCAGCTCATAAAGTTGCCATCACCGAAGGAGCAGGAGAACCATGTACAAAGACTATCCGGCCGCCTATCAAGTCAGTAAAGGCTCGGCCTTGCAGGTCAATGCACCGTTCTACGAGCGGATTCGCGACCGCAAGGATGCGCGGACCCTGATCGAGCAATTCGAAGTGCCGATCCGCACTGGTCGCGCCTGGCATGTTCCGGCGGGCCATGTGTTTCGTGTCACCACACCGGTGGGGCCGCAGGTGGGCGACTTCAATGTGTGGAATGCCCACGACCCACGCGAACGCATGTGGGCGGCGAGGACCCGGCAACTGCAGGGGGCGCATGTCAGCACTCATGATCGCCTCTGGTCGAACCTGCCTTTTCTACGGCCACTGGTCACCATCACCGATGACAGCCTGGCCGGTTATGGCATCGACGAACACGGCGGGCGCCTGCATGATTTGCTCGGCACGCGCTGCGATCCGTATGTGAACAAAATGCTCACCGGTGAGGACTTTCATCATCATTGCCATTCCAACCTCACTCGCGCCGTACTACCGCACGGTCTGACCGAATTCGACGTGCATGACGTACTGAACATCTTTCAGTGCACGGGCCTGAACCACGATGACCTGTACTTCATGAAAGCCTGTCCGGCGCAGAAGGGTGATTACCTGGAGTTCTTCGCGGAAATCGACTTGCTGTGTGCGTTGTCGACGTGCCCTGGCGGTGATCTGTCGCTGGCGATGTGGGGACCGGATGCGCAGGATCCGTTGAGCGTGTGCCGTCCGCTGGGTGTGGAAATCTATCGTCTGGACGATGCGCTGCTCGAAGGGTGGAGCCAGCCGGAGCGCGCGGCATACAAGGGGCTGCATGGCTTGCACATTGCCAAGGCCGACTGGGAAAAGTAACCGCGATAAAAAACAAACCCCGCCGATTCAGGCGGGGTTTTTCGTTCAGCGGTCCTGCGCGTCCTTGACGTCCGCTTCGGCATTGCGCTCAGCAACGCGTTGACGTTGTTCTTCGGTCAGTTCGACCTTGTTGGCGGTGTCGCGCAGCATCATCAGACCCCCCACGATCGAGCCGATTGCAACGACCAGAATCAACCAGGCATACCAGGGCATAGCGGCTCTCCTTAATGGCAGGTCGCCGGGCGAGGATTTCGCCGGGCGATGCTGCTTACCACGTTTGAGCGATGGAAAATCGCAGTGGTTCCATTCTAGGCCGGTTATGCCCGGTACACCCGTACAGCTTCTATTGACCGGTCAGCATCGCATCGGCCGGCGCGTTTGCACGCAACTGGCCGGTGAGCAGGAAGTAACCGAAACCGACCGCCATGAAACCGAGGAAAATCAGCCCGATCAGCGCGTTGAACCAGGCCATCGCCACCAGGCACACCACGGCCAGCACCAGCGCGATGAACGGGATCAGCGGGTAGCACGGCGCGCGGAAAGTCCGCTCCAGATTCGGTTCGCTTTTGCGCAGTTTGAACAGGCTGAGCATGCTCATGATGTACATCACGATGGCGCCGAACACGGCCATGGTGATCATTGCAGCGGTGAGGGTCATGCCGCCGAGATTGATCAGACCGTCGCTGTAAATGGCGGCAATGCCGATGATTCCGCCGGCGATGATCGCCCGGTGCGGCGTCTGGAAACGCGACAGCTTTGCCAGCGAGGCCGGCAGGTAACCGGCGCGGGCGAGGGCGAAGAACTGCCGCGAGTAACCAAGAATGATCCCGTGGAAACTCGCCACCAGGCCGAACAGACCGATCCACACCAGCATGTGCAACCAGCCGGAATTGTCGCCGACCACCGCTTTCATCGCTTGGGGCAGCGGGTCGTTGATGTTCGACAGGGTGCGCCAGTCGCCGACGCCGCCGGCAAAAAACATCACGCCCATCGCCAGCAGCACCAGGGTCAGGATGCCGCTGATGTAGGCCTTGGGAATCGTGCGTTTCGGATCCTTGGCTTCTTCGGCCGCCATGGCCGCGCCTTCGATGGCGAGGAAGAACCAGATCGCAAACGGAATCGCCGCAAACATCCCGGCAATCGCCGGTGCGCCGAACACGTCCGAGCCGGCCCAGCCATTGAGCGCGAAGTTGCTGAAACTGAAGGCCGGAGCGACCACGCCCATGAACACCAGCAACTCGACGACGGCCAGGACGCAGACGATCAGCTCGAAGGTCGCCGCCAGTTTCACACCGAGGATGTTCAACCCCATGAAGACGATGTACGCGCCGACCGCTGCGTGTTTCGGATCGAGGGCCGGAAACTGCACATTCAGATAGGCGCCAATCGCCAGGGCAATCGCCGGCGGGGCGAAGACGAATTCAATCAGCGTCGCCAGGCCTGCGATCAATCCGCCTTTTTCACCGAAAGCCCGGCGACTGTAGGCAAACGGCCCGCCGGCATGAGGGATCGCCGTGGTCAGCTCGGTGAAGCTGAAAATGAAGCAGGTGTACATGGTCGCGACCATGAATGACGTCACCAGAAAGCCCAGTGTTCCCGCGACGCCCCAGCCGTAGCTCCAGCCGAAATACTCCCCGGAAATCACCAGCCCCACCGCGATACCCCACAGATGCAACGTGCCCAGCGTGGGTTTGAGTTGTGTGTTCATGCGTTTGCTCCCTGAACGGTTTGGAAAGCTCAGGGGAGGGCGTGTGCAGTGGGCGTGCCATTTTGTATTGGCGGGTCGTAATGGGCTGAAAGCTGTCGTATCGGGGATGTTCGCGGCGTAATGCCCACAAAATTGTGCGCCAGTTGGGTGCGATGTTGTCTGTGCTGCCGTCTTCGCGGGCAAGCCCGCTGCCACATTTTGAAATGCGTTCGTCCAGACAACGCATCCCCCTGTGGGAGCGGGCTTGGTCCGGGCGGCGATCCGACGAAGAGGCCCGTCCACACGACGCAAAACTCTGCTGTAACGCCCGCGTAAACCCACTCTTTACGCATTCTTTATGCCCCGCCCGCACCCTCGGTCTCGTTCCTTTACAGCCTCCTTTCCGACAATGCCTCCACACGCGGCGATACGCCGTAACACGGAGATCTTCCATGAGCGTTCTGGACGGGGTGTCCCTGCTGCTGGCAGTGGGGCTGTTCATTTATCTGTTGGTTGCGCTGTTGCGCGCGGACCGGAACTAGGAGCGGCTATGCACAGTTATGACTATTGGCAGATCCTCGCGTTTTTCGCGTTGGTGTTGCTGCCGGCGCCGTTCCTCGGGCGCTTCTACTACAAGGTGATGGAAGGTCAGCGCACCTGGCTGACGCCGATTCTCGGCCCGGTCGAGCGCGGCTGTTACCGCATTGCCGGGATCAATCCACAGGACGAACAGAGCTGGCAGAAGTACACGCTGGCGCTGCTGGCGTTCAACCTGGCAGGTTTCCTGTTGCTGTTCGCGATCCTGTTGTTCCAGGACCACCTGCCGCTGAATCCGCAAAACCTGCCGGGCCAGGAATGGACTCAGGCGTTCAACACCGCCGTCAGTTTCATGACCAACACCAACTGGCAGTCCTACAGCGGTGAGGCGACCCTCAGCTACCTGAGCCAGATGGTCGGCCTCACCGTGCAGAACTTCGTCAGCGCAGCCACCGGCCTCGCGGTACTGGTCGCGTTGTGCCGTGGCATCGGTCGCAAATCGACCAAGACCCTCGGTAACTTCTGGGCCGACATGACCCGCGCCACCCTCTACGGCCTGCTGCCGCTGTGCCTGCTGCTGGCGCTGTACCTGGTTTGGCAAGGCGTTCCGCAGACCTTCGCGCAATATGTGAATGCGGTGACCCTGCAAGGCGTTGATCAGGTGATCCCGCTCGGCCCGGCCGCCAGTCAGATTGCGATCAAGCAACTGGGCACCAACGGAGGTGGTTTCTTCGGGGTCAACTCGGCGCATCCGTTCGAGAACCCGACCGCGTGGAGCAACCTGTTCGAAGTCACTTCGATCATTCTGATCCCGGTGGCGCTGGTGTTCACCTTCGGCCATTACGTCAAGGACCTGCGTCAGAGCCGCGCGATCATCGGCTGCATGCTGGCGCTGTTCCTGATTGGCGGCGCTACTTCGATGTGGGCCGAGTATCAGCCGAACCCTGCGCTGAATAACGTCGCCGTCGAACAGACCGCGCCGCTGGAAGGCAAGGAATCGCGCTTCGGCACCACCGCCACCGTGCTGTGGTCGGTGACCACCACCGCTGCATCGAACGGTTCGGTCAACGGCATGCATGACAGCCTCAACCCGCTCAGCGGGATGGTGGCGCTGGTCAACATGATGGTCGGCGAAGTGATTTTCGGCGGCGTCGGTGCCGGGCTCTACGGCATGTTGCTGAACGTGCTGATCGCGGTGTTCCTCGCCGGCCTGATGATCGGCCGCACTCCGGAATACCTCGGCAAGAAACTCCAGGCCCGTGAAGTGCAACTGCTGGTGGTGACCCTGCTGGTGATGCCGGTCGGCGTGCTGGTGCTGGGCGCGATTGCCGCTGCCCTGCCTGGCCCGGCGGCGACCATCAGCAACCCTGGCCCCCATGGTTTCAGCCAGTTGCTGTACGCCTACACCTCGGCCAGTGCCAACAACGGTTCGGCGTTCGGGGGCCTGAGTGCCAACACCCCGTTCCACAACCTGATGCTGGGCCTGGGCATGTTGATCGGTCGCTTCGGTTACATCCTTCCGGTTCTGGCCCTGGCCGGCAGCCTGGCGATGAAGAAAACCGCCCCGATCGGCCAGAACAGCTTCCCGACCCACGGCCCGCTGTTCGTGACCCTGTTGACCGTGACCATTTTGCTGGTGGGCGGCCTGACCTTCTTGCCGACCCTGGCGCTCGGCCCGATTGCCGAACACCTGAGCATGGGCTTCTAAGGAATCCATCATGAATATGCATGTTCCAGCTTCAAAACCTGCGGTAGCTGCCAAGTCGGCAGAAGCGCCCAAAACCGCGATCAGCGCCCTGTGGCGTCCGGCGCTGGTGCAAGCGTTCGTCAAGCTCGACCCGCGTCAACTGGTGCGCTCGCCAGTGATGCTGGTGGTCGAACTGACGGCGATCTTCACCACCGTGCTGTGCTTCATTCCGGACAACGTCGTGCCGACCTTCGTTGCCGCGCAGATCGCGCTGTGGCTGTGGTTCACCGTGCTGTTCGCCAACTTCGCCGAAGCACTGGCCGAAGGTCGCGGCAAGGCCCGCGCCGACAGCCTCAAGGCCGGCAGTGAAGGCCTGAGCGCCCGACGTAAACTGGCCAATGGCAGCTTCCAGGTAGTGCCGGCCGCCAGCCTGCGCAAGGGCGATGTGGTGCGCGTTGAAGCCGGGGAAATGATCCCCGGTGACGGCGAAGTCATCGAAGGCATCGCGGCGGTCAACGAAGCGGCGATCACCGGTGAGTCGGCGCCAGTGATCCGCGAGTCCGGCGGCGACCGTTCCGCCGTCACCGGCAACACGCGTCTGGTGTCCGACTGGTTGCTGGTGAAGATCACTGCCAATCCGGGCGAATCGACTCTGGACCGGATGATCGCGCTGGTCGAAGGCGCCAAACGCCAGAAGACCCCGAACGAAGTGGCGCTGGACATCCTGCTGATCGGCCTGACCCTGATCTTCCTGCTGGTGGTCGTGACCCTGCAACCGTTCGCCCACTTCGCCAATGGCAGCCTGCCGCTGGTGTTCCTGGTGGCGCTGCTGGTCACGCTGATTCCGACCACCATCGGCGGTCTGCTGTCGGCGATCGGTATTGCCGGGATGGATCGCCTGGTGCGCCTGAACGTGATCGCCAAGTCCGGTCGTGCAGTGGAAGCGGCGGGTGACGTGCACGTGCTGCTGCTGGACAAGACCGGCACCATCACCTTCGGCAACCGTCGTTGCAGTGCGGTGTATGCCGCTCCCGGCGTGAGTGGTCGCGATCTGGCCGAAGGTGCGCTGTTCGCATCGCTGGCCGATGAAACCGCCGAAGGCAAGTCCATCGTCGAGTATCTGCGTGGCCTGCATCCACAAGCGGAACCTGCGCTGGATGTACTGACTGCCGTGCCGTTCAGCGCGGAAACCCGCTTGTCCGGTGTCGACTATCAGGGCCGCGTATTCCGCAAAGGCGCGGTGGATTCGCTGCTGGCCTTCCTTGGTCAACAACGTTCGGATCTGGCCCCGAGCCTGTCCCGTGAAATCGACAAGATTGCCCAGAGCGGTGGCACCCCGTTGCTGGTGTGCGCCGACGGCAAACTGCTCGGTGCGATCCACCTCAAAGACGTGGTCAAGCCGGGCATCCGCGAGCGTTTCGCCGAACTGCGCAAACTGGGGATTCGCACCGTGATGGTCACCGGCGACAACCCCCTGACCGCTGCCGCGATTGCCGCTGAAGCAGGTGTCGACGATGTGCTGGCCGAAGCCACACCGGAGAAAAAACTGGCGCGCATCCGTCACGAGCAGAACGACGGTCGCCTGGTCGCGATGTGCGGCGACGGCGCCAACGATGCCCCGGCACTGGCCCAGGCTGACGTCGGCATGGCGATGAACGACGGCACTCAGGCGGCACGCGAAGCGGCCAACATGGTCGACCTCGACAGCGATCCGACCAAGCTGCTGGACGTGGTGCAGATCGGCAAAGAATTGCTGGTGACCCGCGGCGCACTGACGACCTTTTCCATCGCCAACGACGTGGCCAAGTACTTCGCGATCCTGCCGGCACTGTTCGCCGCGATTTATCCGCAGCTGGGCGTGCTGAACATCATGCATTTGAGCAGCCCGCAGAGCGCGATCCTGTCGGCCATCGTCTTCAACGCCCTGATCATCGTCGTGCTGATCCCGCTCGCCTTGCGTGGCGTGCGGGTGCAGGCGGCGAGTGCGGCGGCGTTGCTGCGCCGCAACCTGCTGATCTATGGCCTGGGCGGGATTCTGGTGCCGTTCGTGGGGATCAAGGCGATCGACATGCTGCTGACGGCGTTGCATCTGGTGTGAGTGAGCGGTGTTTGCCGGGTGTGTGCATGGCTTGAGTGCCCAGCCCTCACCCTAACCCTCCCGAAACGTCGGACCGCCCGGAGGGAGAGGGGACTGATCGAGGTGTTTGTAAGAGCTACATCCACATGAGATATCGAGCCGAACTCAGGTTTTGAAAAGTATGCAAATCGGCTCCCTTTCCCCCTCGCCCCCTTGGGGGAGAGGGCTGGGGTGAGGGGGATGGATCTTCCTGACACCCCACCAACGTTTGCCCAATGAATTCGAGGATTTTGAAATGTCCACAATATTACGTCCGGCCCTGAGCCTGCTGGTGCTGATGACCCTGGTCACCGGCGTTGCCTATCCACTGGTGGTTACCGGAGTCGCGCAAGTCGCCTTCCCCGAACAGGCCAACGGCAGCCTCGTGCGCGATGCCGAAGGCAAGGTGCGTGGCTCATCCCTGATTGCTCAGGATTTTGTCGGTGATGCCTGGTTCCATCCACGTCCTTCGGCAGGCGCCTTTGCTACTGTTTCGAGCAGCGCGAGCAACCTGGCGCCGAGCAATCCGGCGCTGGCCACTAGGGTGATCGATGATGCCAACAAGTTGCAGGTTCCCGGTCAGGGCCCGGTGCCATTGGCGCTGCTGACCACGTCCGGCAGCGGTCTCGATCCGCACTTGCCACCGGCCGCGATTGCCTATCAACTGGCGCGTGTCGCGGCAGCGCGTAATGTGCCGGTGGCGACCTTGCAGCAATTGCTGGACGCGCATATCGAACAGCCGCTGGTAGGCCCACCGGTGGTGAATGTGCTGGCGCTGAACATGGCGCTGGAAAAGCTGTAATGAATCAATCAGGAAGAGACCTTCAAGCATGAGTGACTCCGGCCGCGCCGACGCGCTGTTAGCAGACCTGCCCCGCGACGGCCGTGGCCGGCTCAAGGTTTTCCTCGGCGCCGCGCCGGGCGTAGGCAAGACCTACGCGATGTTGCAGGCGGCTCACAGCCAATTGCGCCAGGGTGTGAAAGTCATTGCCGGCGTGGTCGAAACCCACGGTCGCGCCGAAACCGAAGCGTTGCTCGGCGGCTTGCCGCAACTGCCGCTGGTGCGCTCGGAATACCGCGGCGTGACGCTGGAGGAAATGGACCTCGACGGCCTGCTCGCCGCCAGGCCGAAACTGGTTCTGGTGGACGAACTGGCCCACAGCAACGCTCCCGGCAGTCGCCACACCAAACGCTGGCAGGACATTCAGGAATTGCTCGCCGCCGGCATCGACGTGTACACCACGGTCAACGTCCAGCACCTGGAAAGTCTCAACGATCAGGTGCGCGGCATCACCGGCGTGCAGGTGCGCGAAACCCTGCCGGACTGGGTGCTGCAGGAAGCCTACGAACTGCTGCTGATCGACCTGCCGCCCCGAGAACTGCTCGAGCGCTTGCGCGAAGGCAAGGTCTACGTGCCGGAGCAGGCACGGGCCGCGATCGATGCATTTTTCACCCAGACCAACCTCACCGCGCTGCGGGAACTGGCGATGCAGACCGCGGCGGCGCAAGTCGATAACGATCTTGCCCAAGGCTATCGCCAGCTCGGCCAGGCTGCACCGGCGGTGCGTGGACGTCTGTTGGTCGGCGTCGATGGCAATGCCGATGCCGAACGATTGGTGCGCCATGCCAGCCGTGTCGCCCAGCGTCGGCATTTGCCGTGGAGCCTGGTGCATGTCGACAACGGCAGCGTGCGCGATGAACAATCACGGCTGCGCCTGCAAAGCGCCCAGCAACTGGCCGAACGGCTTGGCGGCGAAGTGGTGCTGTTGCGGGCCGGCGAAGTGGCGAAAACCTTGATCCAGCACGCCGCTGAACGACGCGCCAGTCTGGTGTTGGTCGGTCAGTCGCGGCCGAGTTTGCGTCGACGTCTGTTTGGCGGCGGTCTGGCAGCGCGCTTGCTGCGTCAGTCCCATGGTCTGGAAATCAACGTTCTGGACAGCGACGACAAACAGCATCCCCCGCGCCAGCGGTCGGCGCCGACACTGGTGTGGTTCGACTACGCGCTGGCGCTGGTGGCCACGGTGTTGGCCAGTGCGCTGGCGTGGGCGGTGTCCAGCGTATTGCCGTTGCCGAACATCTCGCTGGTGTTTCTCGCAGCAGTGCTACTGGTGGCGGTGCGCAGCAGCCTGGGGCCTTCGCTGGCCTGTGCAGCGCTGTCGTTTCTGACTTATGACTTCCTGTTCATTCCGCCGAATTTTTCCTTCGCCATCCAGCGCGAAGAAGACGTGCTGACCTTACTGTTCTTCCTGCTGATGGCGGCGCTCACCGGCAACCTGGCGGCGCGTCAGCGTCGGCAATTGCAGGCGTTGCGCGATACCCAGGAAGAGACCACCGAGCTGCTCGACCTGTCACGCAAACTCACCGCCGCCACGGATCGCCAGGCTGTGATCAGCGCGGCCGCACAGCACCTCAATGGCTGGAGCGACCTGCAATTGTGCCTGCTCAATCGCGACGGGCACGGCGGCTGGAAAGTCGAGACCGGCGGGCCGCTGGAATTTACCGAATCCGAACGTGCAGCTGCCGACTGGGCCTGGCAACACGATCAACCGGCGGGCATGGGCACCGGCACGTTGCCGTTCGGCCGTTGGTGGTGGTGGCCGCTGTCGGTGGAAGACGGGCCGTTGGCGCTGCTCGGCGTGTGTGCCAAGGAGGGCCAGACCTTGAGCGGCCAGCGTCGTCGTCTGTTGACCGCGCTGAGCCAGCCGCTGGCCCAGGCACTGGCCCGGGCGCAACTGGCCGATGACCTGGAAGCCGCGCGCCTGCACGGCGAAACCGAACAATTGCGCAGTGCCTTGTTGGCCTCGGTGTCCCACGATTTGCGCACGCCGCTGACCTCGATGCGCGGCAGCATCGACAGCCTGCTGGCCCTCGGAGAAGCGATCCCGCTGGAGGATCGCCGCGAGTTGCTCGAAGGCACCCGCGATGAAGCCGAGCGTCTCGACCGCTACATCCAGAACCTGCTGGACATGACCCGTCTCGGCCACGGCGCCCTGAAGCTGGCGCGGGACTGGGTGTCGCCGGCGGACATCGTCGGCAGTGCGCTCAATCGTCTGCGGGCGGTGTTGTCGTCGTTGCAGGTGGCAACTGATGTGCCAGCCGAATTGCCGCTGCTGTTCGTGCATGCCGCGCTGATCGAACAGGCGCTGGTGAACGTGCTGGAAAACGCCGCACGTTTTTCGCCGTCCCACGGCCGTTTGCAATTGCACGCCGGTGCGGATGACAGCGAGGTGTTTTTCTCGGTCAGCGATGAAGGGCCGGGGATTCCCGTCGATGAGCGAGCGAAGATTTTCGATATGTTCTACACCGCCGCCCGGGGTGATCGTGGCGGGCAGGGCACAGGCCTTGGGCTAGCGATCTGTCAGGGTATGGTCGGCGCCCATGGCGGGCGGATCAGTGTCGGCGACGGCATCGATGGACGCGGCACTTGCATCACCCTGCACCTGCCTTTGCAGCCGCAACCGGGGATGGACGGTGAAGCCTGATCCGCGCTGCGCTACTCTCTTGCCAATCTTTTGTGTTGATGTGAACTCATGACTCAGACCGCGACCATTTTGGTCATCGACGATGAACCGCAGATCCGCAAATTCCTGCGCATCAGCCTCGTTTCCCAAGGCTACAAAGTGCTGGAGGCCGGCACCGGTGCCGAGGGCCTGGCCCAGGCGGCGCTGAACAAACCGGATCTGCTGGTGCTCGACCTTGGCCTGCCGGACATGGATGGCCAGCAAGTGCTGCGCGAGTTTCGCGAGTGGGCCACAGCGCCGGTGCTGGTGCTGTCGGTGCGCGCCAGTGAGGGGCAGAAGGTCCAGGCGCTGGATGGCGGCGCCAATGACTACGTGACCAAGCCGTTCGGCATTCAGGAGTTTCTCGCTCGGGTCCGCGCGTTGTTGCGTCAGGCACCGTCCGGGGAGGCACAGCAAGCCGCGTTGGAGTTTGGCCCGCTGACGGTGGATCTGGCGTATCGCCGGGTGCTGCTCGACGGCGTCGAAGTGGCCCTGACCCGCAAGGAATACGCCGTGCTGGCGCAACTGGCGCGGCATCCGGGGCGGGTGATCACCCAGCAACAATTGCTCAAGGATATCTGGGGCCCGACCCACACCGAGGACAGTCACTATCTGCGGATCGTGGTCGGACATCTGCGGCAGAAACTGGCGGACGATCCGACCCGGCCACGGTTTATCGTGACCGAGGCCGGCGTTGGTTATCGTTTGTTGAACGAGAGCAGCCTTTAGTTCTGCTCGCTCTCATAGCGGTCGAGGGTGTCCCGGGCAATCTCCCGACCCAGCGCGATCAGCTCCGGCGCCTTGTAGAACTCGAAGAACCGGCACACCCGCTTCGGCACGTTGATCAGGATGTCCGGCGGATACCCGGCGATCTTGTACTGGGCCAGCGAGGTTTGCATCACCTCGAAACTCTGGTTGATCAGGTCCAGCAATGATGCCGGCCCGACGTTGTCGATGATGAACGAACCGGTGGCGGATTTAGGGGCGCCTTCACGTTCGGGAGCGGCGGCCGGTTGCTGTGTTTCAGGTTCTGCGCCTTCGACCCAAGGATTGATCTCGGCGGCCTCGGCGCGCAACGCCTCCTGTTCGAGTCGCAGCAATTGCTCGGCTTGTGTGCGGCGGAACGGCATCTTCGAACCCAGCGAACTGATCAGATTGTCGAAGCGGCTGCGAAACGCGGCGGGGCGCTGGATCACCGGCAGTTTGTAATGACGCTGGTTGGTCGAGTTGAGATTGACCGCGATGATCAGGTCGCAGTGGCTCGACACCACCGGCACGATCGGCAGCGGATTGAGAATCCCGCCATCCACCAGCATCCGGTTGCCCTGCATCACCGGCGTGAACAGGCTGGGAATTGCCGCCGAGGCGCGCATCGCCTGATGCAGGCAGCCTTCCTGGAACCAGATTTCCTGCTGATTGGTGAGGTCGGCGGCTACCGCCGTGTAGGGGATTCGCAGCTCTTCGATGTTGATCTCGCCGACGATCTTGCGGATCTGGCCGAAGACCTTTTCGCCACGGATTGCGCCCAGACGAAAACTCACGTCTACCAGGCGCAGGACATCGAGATAATCCAGGCCTTCGATCCAGTTGCGGTACTCGTCGAGCTTGCCGGCGGCGTAGATCCCGCCGACCACTGCGCCCATCGAACAACCGGCAATGCAGGCGATGTCGTAACCACGCCGTTCAATCTCTTCGATGACTCCGATATGGGCATAGCCCCGGGCGCCACCGGAGCCCAGCACTAGTGCGACACGTTTTTTCATCAGACTTCCTCCCGACAGGTTTCCACAATGCACCCAACGAGGGCCGGGCTACAATCGTCAGGGTCGCTCGGGGTGGCGATGGCGTCGTTATTTCGATACTTCGTGACCCGCTGGCGTTATCTTTTGCCGTGCGGTGGATTCACGGGGCACAAGGCACTTTTTCACCGCCCAAACGTCTTAACTGCACGACTGTTGACCTATCTTTGAGGTGTAAGTGATGAAAGCCTGGATCTGTGTGCCCTTGATTGCCCTGGCATTGGCCGGTTGCGCCGGCAAGACCGCCTACCGCGACAGCTGCGGCAGCCAGCTCGACGCGGCATGGCATGAACTGGATCTGGCCAAGGCCGAGGGTTTCGCCGGCACGGTCAGCTACTCCAAAGCCCTGTCGTTGCTGACCGCGGCCAAGACCCAACAGCAATTCGAAGGTTTCGAAGGTTGCAGCAGCAAGGCTGAAAAGGCTCGCTTCTACATTCGCGAATCCCGCGCCGGGCGCTAAGCTGCTGACGTAGCGCAAGTGCTGGTGCCTTGCGCAGGTGCACACTCGTGCAGGGCCATTGAATTCAGGAGCGAGTAATGTCTGCGTTGGTTGACCGGTTGGTGGCTCATGTCCTGAGCCTGGAAGTCAGGCTGCTGGCCTGTCAGGCACGTTTGACCGCCCGGACCGACCCAGAGGCGCTGCATGATCTGCGAACCACCGTGCGCCGCTTGCGCAGTCTGTTGCGGCCATTGCGCGGTTTGCCCGGTGTCGAGCAACTGGAAGTCGCGGCAGCCGGCGTAGGGCAACTGACCACGCCATGGCGCGACCGCGAGGTGCTGGCGGCGTATCTGCTCGAACATGGTCAGCCTGAAGCCGCGCAGCGGCGCATGGCGCAGATGGCCGAGGCTTATCCGGCATTGGCGGCGAGTGCGGAAGTGGTTTCGCTGCTGATGATCCTCGATGCGTTTCCGCGTTTCCTGCGGGCGTCCCAGCGTCAGGGATTGCTCAATGATCTCGACAGGCGCATCGAAAAACGTCTGGGCAAACAATGGAAGAATCTCGACGTGGCGCTGCACGATCCGGCCCACGACCGTCATCGCCTGCGCCTGCTGATCAAGCGTGTGCGTTACGGCATCGAAGCCTATCCCGAACTCGATCGTCTGCCGAAACCCGCGCTGAGGCGTCTGAAGTCGGCACAGGGCGCCCTGGGTGACTGGCACGATTGCTGGCAGTGGCTGGCCAAAGCCGAGCAGGAAGCGGATCTGCAACCCTGCGTCGCCACCTGGCAGGCAACCATGATCAAGGCCGAAAGCAAGGCTGACCGGGTGCTGGAAAAGCTCAGCGCCGCCTGCTTCAAGTCCTGAAAACCTCTATGGCTCGGCGCGGCTGTCTTATCTGTCAGTCTCTTTGACCGGAATGGACGCTGCGCCGCTCTGCCGCGCTGGTTAAGATCCGGTCACTCCCTTTTTCGTGTCCGAGGTTCCCATGCGCTTTTGCGATCTGATCGATGCTGTCCGTCGTCAACCCGAGGTCACGATTCCTGCCGAATGGGGGCAGGGCCGGGCGAGTTTTGGCGGGTTGGTTGCCGCGCTGCAATTTGAAGTGATGCGCACTCGGGTGCCAGTCGAACGGCCCGTGCGTTCGCTGGCGATCACGTTTGTCGGCCCTGTCGAGCCCGAGGTGCCGGTGAGCTTCGAGGTCGAGGTGCTGCGCGAAGGCAAAGCGGTCATTCAAGTGCTTGGGCGTGCCGTGCAGAACGGTCAGGTGGTGACGATGGTGCAAGGCAGTTTCGGTGCTTCGCGCCCGTCGGAAGTGGCCGTTGAAGCGTACCCGGCGCCCGAGATGAAACACTGGGACGACTGCCAGGAGCTGCCTTACATCAAGGGTGTGACCCCTGAGTTCATGCGTCATCTGGCGATGCGCTGGAGTGTCGGCGGCATGCCGTTTACCGGCAATCAATCGCGGTTGATGGGGGGCTGGGTGCGTCTGCGTGGGGATGTGAAGGAAGAACCGGTCAACGAGGCGCATCTGCTGGCGCTGGTCGACGCCTGGCCGCCCGCGCTGTTGCCGTATCTGAAGAAACCGGCACCGGGCAGCACGCTGACCTGGACCATCGAGTTCGTACAGCCATTACACGATTTGAGCACATTGGACTGGTGCCAGTATCTGGCGGACATCGAGTATGCCGCCGACGGCTACGGTCACGTCGCCGCCAAGCTGTGGAGCGCCCAGGGTGAACTGATCGCGATGAGCCGGCAAACGGTGACGATCTTCGCCTGACTCAATGACGGCGGTGACGTTCACGCCAGGCGCGATACCAGCCGCCACTGAGAAAGAACCGTGGGAAGGTCAGAAACTGCTCGACCAGCAGGCGCGATACCGCGTCCTTGCGATCGCTGAACGGCTCGGAGGCTTGCGCCTCCAGGCTGTGGCCGTGGCGCTGCAGACCCAGTGCCGCGACAATCCCGATCACACCGATGGCTACGCTGGCCAGACTCAGGCTGAACACGCCCGAGACGATCAACAGAAACGCAACGATGAACAGCGGCACGGCGATCAGGTGCAGCACCAGATTGGTCGGGTGCTGGTGATTGGCCGGGTACGCGCGCCATTGCCACGCGGGAAGGTTGGGGTGACGTTTGCCCATGTTGCTGCTCCTCAATTCATGTTCGATTCATGGTTGAAGAATAGGCCGGGGCGGGCAGGGCGGCGAATCAAGGTTGGCTATTGCAGTGATAGGGACAATGGCCATTCCTGATGTTGCCCCCTAAAGCTTCAACTGACCTATCGCCTTGTTCAATTCCCCGGCCAGCGTCGCCAACTCATTACTGGTGGTCGCAGAATCCACGGTTTGCTGCACGGTGTTTTCGGTGACATCGCGAATGCTCACCACCGCGCGGTTCATCTCTTCGGCCACCTGGCTTTGCTGTTCCGCCGCCACTGCAATCTGCGTGTTGCTTTCGCGCATTTGCGCTACCGCGCCGGTGATTTCCGCCAAAGCTTCACCCGCCTCTTGCGCTTGTTGTACGCAGTCGTCGGCCTTGTACGAGCTCTCCTGCATGAAGTCCACTGCATCGCGGGTGCCGGCCTGCAACGCCGATACCATGGTGGTGATTTCATCGGTGGAGGTCTGCACACGTTTGGCGAGGTTGCGCACCTCGTCGGCAACCACCGCGAACCCGCGCCCCATTTCCCCGGCGCGCGCCGCTTCAATGGCGGCGTTGAGCGCCAGCAGATTGGTCTGCTCGGCGATGCTGTGGATCACGCTGACCACGCCGTTGATTTTCTGGCTGTCCTCGGCGAGGCGTTGGATCATCTCGGCAGTCTGCTGCACGCCGCTGGACAGGCCGGCAATCGAATGCTGGACGCGGCTCACCACCTGCTGGCCGCTGCCGGCCAGACCGTCAGCGGTTTGCGACAGGTCGCGCGTGGCGCCGGCGTGCTGGGCGATGTGGTAGACAGTGGCGGTCATCTCGTTGATCGCCGTGGCGGCCTGATCGGTTTCGCTTTGCTGGCCGAGCATGCCGTGGCGCACCTCGTTCATGCTCGAAGCCAGGCGCGCCGCGCCGACGTCCAGTTGCCGCGCGGTGTTGGCCACGGTGGTGACCACCCGCTGGTAGCCGGCCTGCATCGCGTTGAACGCATTGGCCATCTGACCGACTTCGTCCTTGCAGGCCAGAGGTACCCGGGCCGAAAGGTCGCCGGTTTTTTCCACGTGCAGCATCACGTCTTTGAGCGTGTTGAGCTGGCTGAGCAGGAAGCGGATCAGCAACTGTGAAGCGCCAAGCATTGCCAACATCAGAATGAACACCGCCACCGCATAGTTGGCGAAACGCTCACTGAACACCTGGCTCAGGCTCGGTGCGAAAGCAATCACCGCGACCTGGCCGTCGGCGCGGCTGAACACCTCGGCGCCGAGCAGCGGATTTTCGCCAAACAGTGGCAAGTGGCTTATATCGACCCAGCCGTTGCTGTCGGTGATTTCCAGCAGCGGTTGATCATTGAGACGCGGCGCCTCACCGCGTTTGAAGGTCAGCACTTGATCGCTTTTGGGCAGTGCCTGCCCAGCAGGCCAGGCCTTGAGCAATTGCGCCTGCGCCTGGGCCGACACTTGGGCGGCATGGCTGCGGGCCTGCTGTTCGAGTTGCACGGCGTACAAAACCAACAACAGGGTGGTGACGAAGGCGACCGCGTTGACCGCCCAGAATTTGTATTTCAGCGAGATATTGCTAAGCCAGGCACCCATGGAGGTCTTCTCTGATAGCGGAAACAGTTTTGGCAAGGTGCCATTATTGTGCCGCTACGCAGGTGCCCGGATCTTGATGTGCATCAACAAGTGACGCGTTCGACCGGGCTCAGGGCAGGCTGGGCAAGCCGTAGAACGCTCGGGCGCAGGCGGTGGTGTGGGCTGCCAGATCTTCCTCGCTTTCACCTCGATGCAAGGCCACTTCGCGCAAGACTTCGGTCAGGTACGCCGGTTCGTTTCGTCCGTTCTTCGGTTTTGGTCGCAGTGTGCGCGGCAGCAGGTACGGCGCATCGCTTTCCAGCATCAGGCGACCGCGTTTGATCTCCTTCACCAGCGGGTGCAAATGGGTGCCGCGACGCTCATCACAGATCCAGCCGGTGATGCCGATATGCAGGTCCAGGTCGAGATAGCTGAACAACGCCTTCTGTTCGCCGGTGAAACAATGCACCACGGCGGCGGGCAACTGATCACGGAAGTCGCGAAGGATTTCCAGCAGGCGCTGGCTGGCGTCACGTTCGTGGAGGAATACCGGCAATTGCAGTTCCACGGCCAGGGCCAGATGCTCTTCGAGGACTTTTTCCTGTTGCGGGCGCGGCGAGAAATCGCGGTTGAAATCCAGCCCGCATTCACCCACTGCCACTACATTTGATTCCTTCAGCAGGCTGCGCAGGCGCCGTGCACTGTCGGCGTTCCAGTCACTGGCCGAATGTGGGTGGATACCAGCGGTGGCGAACAGTCGCTGGCCGTCCGGATCCAGTTGCTGACACAGTTCCAGCGCCTGTTCGCTGCCTTCGACGCTGGTGCCGGTGAGCACCAATTGACAGACCCCAGCGGCGTAGGCGCGGTCGAGTACAGCCTGGTGTTTGTCGGCGAAACTGGGGTTGGTCAAGTTGACGCCGATATCGATGAGTTGCATGGTGCTACCTCGGGCCGAAGGCCGGAAAGCATATCAGAGCGGTAGATTTAAAAGAAAAGCCAAGAACTACAAAGGCTTATGGCTGTCTGTTGAGGCCGCGAGACAGGATGGGGTGACAGGGTTGCCATCACTGTGCCAGTCTCTCGCACTTTATCAGCGCTTCTGGCGCTCTGTTTTCGTCGGTGTTTTGTGACCGTTCAGCGGTGAAAACGCCCCGTCTTCTTTCCGGAGAGTGGATGGTTCGTCCCTCGGTTTTGCTACTGCTGTGTGGTTCGTTGCTGCTGCCGATGACGGCGGTTGCGCGCCTGCCCGGGCCGCTGCAAGCCGTGCCGGCCGCCAAGGTCCGCGACCTGACAGAGATCCGCAATAGCCGCGTGCTGCGGGTGCTGGTCAACCAGAGCCGCAACAGCTCCGGCGAAGTCCAGGGCCAGACCATCGGCGTCGAATACCACCGTTTGCGTGCCTTTGAGCAGTACCTCAATGGCCACGCTCGCGACGGCCAGGAAATCACCCTCAAGATCATTCCAAAAGCCAAGGATCAATTGCTCGGTGCGTTGCAACGCGGCGAAGGCGATCTGGTGGCGCCAGGCGAACTGCTCGATCTGCAACCGGGCCACGCGGTCGCCAGCAGCGAGCCGATCGCCAGTAACGTGCCGCTGGTGCTGGTCGGCATCAAGGGTGAGAAGCGCTACACCAAGGTCGAGCAACTCGCCGGGAAAACCCTGGCGCTGCCCACCGGCAGCGCGGCGGGGGAGGCGGTCAGCCAGCTCAACCAGAAACTGGCGCTGCACAAACTGGCGCCGATCAAGATCGAATGGGTCGATCCTACGTTGGCAGTCGAGGACGTGCTGGAAATGGTCCAGGGCGGGATATTCCACCTGACCATCGTCGAGCAACCGATTGCCGAGCGCTGGGGCAAAATCCTGCCAAAACTGCGATTCGACCGGCAGTTGATGATCAGCGAACCGGGCGAGGAATACTGGTTCGTTCGGCGTGATGCCGCGATGTTGCGAGCGAGCATCGACCGCTTCCTGACCGGCTACAAGACGCCGTCGAACGAAGACGCGGCGTTTCTGCGAATCTACCGCCGCCTCTATCAGGTGCATTATCCATTGGCCAAGGCTGACCGCCAGCGCCTGGAAAAACTGCGTCCGACCCTGCAAAAGCATGCCGAAGCGCAGAACATGGACTGGCTCAACCTGGCAGCGCTGGCGTTCAAGGAGTCGGCGCTGCAACCCAGCGCGCGCGGCGGCGCAGGCCCGACCGGGCTGATGCAGATCACCCCTTCCGCGGCGCAGCGGGTCGGCGTCAACAACATCCAGAATCTCGATGCGAATGTGCAGGCCGGGGCCAAGTACCTGGCGATGATCCGCCGCAAGTTCTTCAACAGCCCCAAGCTCAACGAGCGCGAGCGCATGGCGTTCACGCTGGCCGCCTACAACATCGGTCCGGAGCGTGTGCAGGGCATGCGCGCCGAAGCCCGGCGCCGCGGCCTGAACCCCAATCAGTGGTTCTTCCAGGTCGAGCGCATCGCGATGGAGCAGGTGGGCATGGGCGCCGTCAGCTATGTTAATAGCGTGAACAAGTATTACTTGGCGTTCGACCGGGAGCGGGAGTCGTTGGAGCCCCGGGGACAGAAAGTTGTCTCACGCAAATGATCTAATAAGTTGATTGTTATGGCGGAATATTTGCGCTTTTAACATAAATTTAACTGATTAATATGGCGGCCAACCAACAAGCACTCCTCACTACAAGGAATTGAAAAATGAGCTCTCTGATCAACAAGGTCCTGTTCACCCGCGCTGGCTACGGTCTGACTGTTCTGCGCATCGTCGTCGGCGTGATCTTCGCCGCGCACGGTTCGCAGAAACTCTTCGGCATGTTCGGTGGCTACGGCCTGGCCGGCACCGCGCAGTACATGGAGAGCCTTGGCCTGACGCCAGGTTACCTGATGGCAATATTGTCCGGCGGCACCGAGTTTTTTGCCGGTCTGGCCCTGATCATCGGTCTGCTGGTACGGCCGGCAGCAGCGGGTCTGGTATTTCTGTCGCTGGTCGCGATCTTCTCGGTGCATATCCATAATGGTCTGTTCATGGCCAACAACGGTTACGAGTTCGCCCTGGCCCTGCTCGGTGGCAGCCTCGCGGTGCTGATCGAAGGTGCCGGCAAGCTCTCGGTGGATCGCGCCATCACCGGTTGACCGCTCTGGCTCAAGCAAAAGGCCCGCATTGTGCGGGCCTTTTTTGTTGCGGCTGATTCTTGACACTGGCTGGTCACGTTCTCTAGGATGCCGCTCATGCGCCGATTTAAACAGCTACTTGCGGGGCGCCAGGTGACTATTCTTCAGTTGCCGTCAGAAGCCGGATCAGGGCTTCGAAATACCGCTAAAGCGCTGGTTCGGTGTTGCCTCTCACCTGCCATGCAGACTTTTGAGGCAGAGACACGACACGATGAATGCACTTCGCCCTCCAGCACGTCCCGCGCCGATCACGGCACATATCACCCAGCGCAATCCAAAAATCCTGCTTGGCGGCAAACACCAGCCGACGCTGTTGCGTTATCTCGATGGCTGGCCACGTCGCAGCGGCGGTCCTGCCGCGTTCCTGATCCAGTTTGTCGAAGACGGCGAGTCGCTGGCACGTTTTGCCGATGACAGTTTTGACCTGGCGGTGATTCAGGCACCGAGCAGCGACGACGCTCCGGAAATGATCAGGCAACTGACCCGCGTTGCGCGCCAGGGCTTGATCACCCGACGTTAAACGTCAGGGATAGTCGATCGCCACGATGTAGACGAATTGCTCTCCGGTTGGTGTCTGGACCCGAACTTCGGCGTCCAGCGCCTTGCCGATCAGGGCGCGGGCCAGCGGCGAGTCGATGCTGATCAGACCCAGTTTCAGATCCAGCTCGTCCGGGCCGACGATGCGGTAGCGCGATTGTTTGCCGTCTTCGTCTTCGATGGTCACCCAGGCGCCGAAATAGACCTTGTTCGGGTCACTCGGTTTTTCGCTGACGACCTTCAACGCTTCGAGACGTTTGGTGAGAAAGCGCACGCGACTGTCGATCTCGCGCAGCATCTTCTTGCCGTAGGTGTATTCGGCATTTTCCGAACGATCGCCCTGCGCGGCCGCTTCGCTGACCGACTGCGTCACTTGCGGGCGGCGCACATGCCACAGCTCATGGAATTCGGCGCGCATCCGCGCTTCACCTTCAGGGGTGATCAGCGCGGTGCCGGCGGTGCGGGGAGGGCGATAACGGCTCATGGCAACTTCTTGTGGTAATGAGGGCTGGAGTCTATCAACCCTCGCGCAACACTGTCAGCGGGCTGGCATTCAGAGCCCGACGGGTGCCAAACACACCGGCACCACCGATCAGGGCCGCACCGATCAACGGCAGCACCAATAACCATGGATGCGGGTGCCATGGCAGGTCGAACGCGAAGCGATACAGCACCAGGCTGACGACCTCCGAACCAATGGCCGCCAGCAACCCGCTGACCGCACCGAGCAGGCCGAACTCGATCCGCCGCGCCTTGACCAGCAACTGCCGTTCCGCTCCCAGCGCACGCAAAAGCGCGCCTTGGCGAATGCGTTCATCGAGTGTTGCCTGCAACCCGGAAAACAGCACCGCCATCCCGGCCGCCAACACAAACAACAACACGTACTCCACCGCCAGGGTGACCTGAGCGAGGATGCTGCGCAGCTGTTCGAGCAAGGCTTCGACCTGCAGGATGGTCACCGCCGGGAACGCTCGTGACAACTCGACAATCTGCTGGTCGTGGCCGGGGGCCAGATAGAAGCTGGTCAGGTAGGTTGCTGGCAAATCCTTCAGGGTGCCGGGCTGGAAGATCATGAAGAAGTTCGGCTGGAAGTTGTCCCAGTTGATTTCCCGCAGGCTGGTGACCTTCGCTTCGCGATTCACTCCGCCAACGCTGAACACCAGGTGGTCGCCGAGTTTGAGTTTGAGGCTTTCGGCGACTTTGCCTTCCACCGACACGCCGGGCACATCGTCCTGCGGCTGATCTTTCCACCACTCACCGGCAGTGAGTTTGTTGCCTGCTGGCAGGTCAGCAGCCCAGGTCAGGCTGAGGTCGCGCTGGATCGCCCGATCACCGGCCGAGTCCTTGCTGACGATCTGCTGCACCGCTTCGCCGTTGATGCTGATCAGTCGTCCCGGCACCACCGGATACAGCGGCGCAGCCTGGGCCGAGACATTGATCAGGTGATCGGTGAAGGCCTGTTTGTCCGCCGGCAGGATGTTCAGGGCGAAATAGTTGGGAGCATTTTTCGGCAACTGGTTCTGCCAGGTGTCGAGCAATTCACCGCGCAGCAAGGCGATCAAAGCCATGGACAACAGGATCAGGCCAAATGCCAGGGACTGTCCGGCCGCCGCGAGCGGGTGACGCAGCAACTGGCCCAGACCGAGACGCCACGGCAACGATGCACGAGCCAGCAGGCGACGCAGGCTGTTGAGCAGCAGCAACAGCAAACCACCCAGCACCAGTGCGGCGACCACGCCACCGCCTAGCAAGGCAAAGGTCAGCAGCAGATCCAGACTCAGGCGCCACATGATCAGCCCCAATGCACCGAGCGCTGCGCCGTAGACCATCCAGGTGCTCGACGGAATCGGCAGCATGTCCCGCCGCAAAACCCGCAACGGTGGAACGCGGCCCAATGCGGCCAGTGGCGGCAGGGCGAAACCGGCCAGCGCCACCAGCCCGGTGCCGATCCCGGCCAATGCGGGCAGCAAGCCACCCGGCGGTACGTCGGTCGGCAGCAGATCATGCAGCAGCGCGAACAGTCCCAACTGCGCAAGCCAGCCGAGCAGGGCGCCGCTGAGGCTGGCAAGTAGTCCGAGTACCGCCAGTTGCAGGCTGAACAGCACCATGGTTTCCCGGCGAGACAAACCCAGGCAACGCAACAGCGCACTGGCATCGAAACGGCGACTGGCGAAACGATTGGCTGACAACGCCACGGCCACGCCGGCCAACAGCACGGCGACCAGACTCGCCATGTTCAGATAACGCTCGGCCTTGCCCAGGGCACCACCGATCTGCCGGTTGCCGTCGCGGGCATCCTGAATCCGCTGGTTGGCGGCGAGTCCCGGTTTGATCAGTTGACGATAGGTTTCCAGCGCGTTGGGTTCGCCGCGCCACAGTTCGCGATAGCTCACCCGGCTACCGGGTTGCACCACGCCGGTTGCGGCGAGATCGTCGAGGTTGATCAACACCCGTGGCGTCAGGCTGTAGAAATTGCCGGCACGATCCGGCTCGTAAGTCAGCACCCTTGTGAGTTTCAGCGTCTTCATGCCGACGTCGATGCTGTCGCCGATCTTCAGGTCCAGCGCTGTAAGCAACCGCGATTCGACCCACGCTTCCCCCGGTTGTGGTTCGCCGCCCGACTCTTCGGCAGCAAACGGTGCCGGAGCACTTTTCAGTTCGCCACGCAGCGGATAGGCGCGGTCGACCGCCTTGATGCTCGACAACTGAATGCCGTTGTCGGTGGCGATGACACTGGAGAACTCAACGATCTGCGCATGATCGAGGCGCAGCTCGGTGCCGCTCTTGATCTGTTCCGTTCGGGCGGGAGAGCTGCCTTCGAGCACCAGGTCTGCGCCGAGAAACTCGGTGGCACGCAAGGTCATGGCGCCATTCAGGCGAGCGCCGAAGTAGCCGATGGCGGTGCTGGCTGCGACCGCCACCAGCAAAGCGAAGAACAGCACCCGCAACTCCCCGGCGCGGGCGTCGCGCAGGAGTTGGCGCAGGGCAAGACTGAACAGACGCAACAGCGGCAGACGTGCCATCAAGGCTCCAGGGGGGCGACCAGCAGGCCGGCTTCAAGTCGGATCAGGCGCCGGCAGCGATGGGCCAGGCGTTCATCGTGGGTCACCAGCACCAGGGTGGTGCCGCGCTCCTTATTCAATTCGAACAGCAAGTCGCTGATGCGCTCGCCGGTGTGGCTGTCGAGGTTGCCGGTGGGTTCGTCGGCGAACAGCACATCCGGTTCGGCGGCGAAGGCTCGGGCAATGGCTACGCGCTGCTGTTCGCCACCGGAGAGTTGGCGTGGCGAGTGCGTCAGGCGCTGGCCGAGGCCAACCCGTTGGAGTAATTCGGTGGCGCGACCGCGGGCGTCTTTGCGGCCGTCGAGTTCCAGCGGCAGCATGACGTTTTCCAGGGCGTTGAGGCTGTCGAGCAACTGGAACGACTGAAAGACGAAACCCACGTGTTCGGCACGAATGCGTGCGCGCTGGTCCTCGTCGAGGTTGCTCAGGGACTGACCGGCGAGGATGACTTCGCCGCTGCTCGGCAGATCGAGGCCGGCGAGCAGGCCGAGCAGGGTGGATTTGCCGGAGCCGGACGCGCCGACGATGGCCAGGCTGTCGCCCTTGTTCAGTTCCAGGCTGAGTTCGTGCAGGATGGTCAGTTCACCTTCCGCGCTGGGAACCACTTTGCTAAGGTTCTTCGCGGTGAGAATGCTTGCGCCCATGGAGAATCCGATGCGTGTGTGGTTTTTGAGTGCTGGCCTGGCCTTGATGTGCATGGCCCAGAACGCAGCGGCGGGTACAGTCCTGATCGTTGGCGATAGTATCAGCGCCGGTTTCGGACTGGATACCCGGTTGGGGTGGGTGTCGTTGCTCGAGCAGCGGCTCAAGGCCGAAGGTTTTGACGATAAAGTGGTCAACGCCTCCATCAGCGGCGATACCAGTGCCGGAGGCCAGGCGCGGCTGCCGGCGCTGCTTGCAGAGCATAAGCCGGAGCTGGTGATCCTTGAGTTGGGAGGCAACGATGGCCTGCGCGGAATGCCGCCGACTCAATTGCAACAAAATCTTGCCTCGATGATCGACAGCTCCCGTGAACAGGGCGCCAAGGTGTTGTTGCTTGGTATGCAACTGCCACCCAATTACGGCAAGCGCTACACCGATGCGTTTGCTCAGGTGTACGGCAAACTGGCCGAGGAGAAAAAAATCCCGCTGGTGCCGTTTTTCCTCGACGGTGTCGGCGGTCATCCCGACTTGATGCAGGCGGACGGTCTGCACCCGTCGGCCGGGGCCCAGGGCAAGTTGCTGGAAAATGTCTGGCCGACGCTAAAACCGCTGCTATGAGGCTTTTCTAGCGGCAGGCTTTCGGCTAATGTGGCGCCCCCTTATTTGGAGCCCCCGATGCCGCGTCCTGCCTGGTCCCTGTTTGCCTACCAACTGATCGAGCCTGACGAACAGCTGGATCTGTTCGCCTGCCAGGAAGTGCGGGTGCATCTGGTGACCCGTCAACTGGAGCTCGGTGGCTCGGCTGACCGAACCCTGTGCGGCAGTCTGCTGCCGGCGCAACCGCGCTGGTCGAGCGTGGATCGCCGGGTGTTTCAGGATCAGCGCCTGTGCTCGCTGTGCCGGGCGATTCTGGAGTCGCAGAAACGCGGCACCTCGCCGATCTGGCCCGAGTTGCGTTTCGAGCTTTAAGCGCAACCATTCTTCCGAATGCAGTCCGGGCTGGCGGTAGCTTCAATCATGAAGAGTTTGCCAGCCCATCGGCGCATCTCCCCGAATTCCCTGGGCGCGGTGTACAATCGCGTTCTTATTACCCTTGTCGATCTTGCGAAGGATTCTCCGGATGTTGCCGCGTTTTCCTGCCGTCACCCGCTGCCTGTCTCTTGCCGCCCTGTGTGTGGCCGGCCCCGTTGCCGCATTGGAGTTTCCCCTGCCACCACCTGGTGAAGACATCATCGGCCAGGTGCAGGTGATCAAGGCCAAGTACGAAGACACCTTTGCCGATCTGGGCACCACCTACGATCTGGGCTATTCGGAAATGGTCGCGGCCAACCCGGGCGTCGATGCCTGGTTGCCGGGTGCGGGTACCGAAGTGATCCTGCCGACCCGTTTCATCCTGCCGCCGGGCCCGCGTGAAGGCATCGTGATCAACCTGGCCGAGTACCGCCTCTACTACTACCCGAAAGGCCGGAACGTCGTGTACACCTTCCCGCTGGGTATCGGTCGCGAAGGCTGGGGCTCGCCGATCGCTCACACCACGATCACCGCCAAGACACCGAACCCGACCTGGACACCGCCAGCCTCCATCAAGGCCGAACACGCTGCCGATGGCGATCCGCTGCCGAACGTGGTGCCGGCCGGTCCGGACAACCCGCTGGGACCGTTCAAGTTCACCCTGGGTACTCCGGGTTACCTGATCCATGGCTCGAACAAGAAGTTCGGCATCGGCATGCGCACCAGCCACGGCTGCTTCCGCATGTTCAACAACAATGTGTTGGAAATGGCCGGCATGGTGCCGGTGGGTACGTCGGTGCGGATCATCAACGATGCGTACAAGTTCGGTCGCAGTGGCGGCAAGGTCTATCTGGAAGCGCACACCCCGATCGACGACAAGGGCAACCCGTCGGTGGTCGACAAACACACTTCCGTGATCAACGCGATGCTCAAGCGTGAAGACATCACCAACAACCTGCGCATGAACTGGGATGTGGTGCGTGATGTGGTCGCGGCCGAAGATGGCCTGCCAACCGAAATCGGCACACCGAACACCTCGGCGCCGATTGTCTCGAGCGCGCCGATCGACCTGCAGCAGTAAGCTGAAGAGCAGAACCCGCCGGTGCTTGCGCATCGGCGGGTTTTTTATTGCATGAAGAAAATTTCAGGCAAAAAAAAGCCGACCCGAAAAACGGGTCGGCTTGATAACAATCCCGAAGGACTATTACTTGCGGCTAGCTTTGTCCAGCATGCGCAGAGCACGCTCGTTAGCTTCGTCAGCAGTCTGTTGTGCTTTTTGAGCAGCAGCCAGAGCTTCATCAGCTTTACGGTAAGCTTCGTCTGCACGAGCCTGGGAGCGAGCAGCTGCGTCTTCAGTAGCGGTCAGACGTGCTTCGGTTTCTTTCGATGCGCTGCTGCAACCGGTAGCCAGAACTGCGGCCAGAGCCAGAGCAGAGAATTTCAGAACGTTGTTCATCGTGTTCCCCTTCAAGGACTTTCAATTAAGTGGCTGTCTCCTCCGATTGAGGAAATAGCCGGCGTACATACTACCCATTACTTGTAGTAAGTAAACTGACGTAAGGCAAGAAGCAAAAAAAATTGTAGGCGTTGATTCTTTTTCGAGCAACTTTTAACTGGGTTGTATAAAAAATATTCAGCTGCAAGGCCCGAGATGAGCGAGTTAATGAGAAAAAGTTCCCGTTGTCAGGTGCTGTTTTGCAGGTAGTGGCTAGAGTCTGTCTATATGGATTCGTCCACACTTTTGTTGCGATTTTGCGCGGCGTCTCGCATATCTTTGTCCATGTTCAGGTGACTTTAAAAAAACGGGCACGTCTTAAGTCTCAACATCCGGCGATGTTCAGCCTTTCGGCTCGGGACGAGATTCTCCCGAACCGGACCTGAGTCCACCGGAGCTGCCCCGTCAATCAGCATGATGACGAGTGTGCCTTGAGCATTTTCGCCATTGGTGCCTACTATTTGATACGTGCTCGGGTTGCGCGAGATCGGTGCAGTTCTTCTCGGTGTCCTACAGGCACGGGGTGGCGTAGATGTTCCTTCGCCGGGAAAACATCGGTAAGGTAGGGGTCAGAATTCGAGACCCGCGAGGAGTAGTGATGAGCGAGGCGTTGTCCATCCACCATGACCAGGCTGGTCATCAGTTCGAGACCAATGTGGACGGTCATCGTGCCTACCTGACCTACATGGATCTGGGGAAACAGACCCTGGATATCTACCGCACCTTCGTGCCCAACGCATTGCGTGGCCGGGGTATCGCGGCAGCCCTGACCGAACGGGCACTGCAGTACGCCGATGAAATGGGCTACACGGTCATTCCATCGTGCTCCTACGTGGAGCGTTACATGGAGCGTCATCAGCGGCGCACCGCCAAGATCTGACTGACCTCACACCGCACACACAAAAACGCCGGGCAATGCCCGGCGTTTTTTTATGCCTGCGAAACGGCTGTCAGCTGCGCTGACGTTTCGGCAGTACGTCCTTGAGCTTGGCGTGCATGCTGCGCAAGGTGTTTTCGGTGGCTGACCAGTCGATGCAGGCATCGGTGATCGATACGCCGTATTGCAGGTCGGCGAGGTCTTTCGGAATCGCCTGGCAACCCCAGTTCAGATGACTCTCGACCATCAGGCCGATGATCGACTGATTGCCTTCGAGGATCTGGTTGGCGACGTTCTCCATCACCAGCGGTTGCAGGGCCGGATCCTTGTTGGAATTGGCGTGGCTGCAATCGACCATGATGTTCGGCTTGATCTTCGCCTTGTTCAGCGCCTGCTCGCACAGGGCGACGCTGACCGAATCGTAGTTCGGCTTGCCGTTGCCACCGCGCAGCACCACGTGACCGTAGGCGTTGCCCTTGGTGGTGACGATCGACACGCCACCTTCCTGGTTGATGCCCAGGAAACGGTGTGGGCTGGAGACCGACTGCAAGGCGTTGATCGCCACGGTCAGGCCGCCGTCGGTGCCGTTCTTGAAACCGACTGCCGAGGACAGACCGGAAGCCATCTCGCGGTGGGTCTGGGATTCGGTGGTCCGGGCGCCGATGGCCGACCAGCTGATCAGATCCTGCAGATACTGCGGGGAGATCGGGTCGAGGGCTTCGGTCGCGGTCGGCAGGCCTTTCTCGGCCAGGTCCAACAGCAACTGGCGACCGATGTGCAGGCCGTCCTGGATCTTGAACGAGTCATCCAGGTACGGGTCGTTGATCAGGCCTTTCCAGCCGACGGTGGTCCGTGGCTTCTCGAAATACACGCGCATGACCAGATACAGAGTGTCCGACACTTCCGCCGCCAGTACTTTCAGGCGATCGGCGTATTCGTGGGCAGCCTTGATGTCGTGGATCGAGCAAGGCCCGATGACCACGAACAGACGGTGGTCGGTGCCATCGAGAATATTGCGGATGACTTCGCGACCCTTGGTGACGGTGCGCAGGGCAGCGTCGCTCAGAGGGATATCACGCTTGAGCTGATCGGGAGTGATCAGTGTCTCGTTGGAGGCGACGTTTAGGTCGTTGATCGGTAAATCAGCCATCGTTTACTCGTCAGGTCACGGGTGCCGGCCGCCAGCGATCCCCGCGCGGCGGAGCACAGCAGATTTAAGCGCGTCGGGGAGCCGAACCTTATCGCGTTAGACGCCTGCTAGACAATGGGCAAGTCACTGTTCTGTCCAGCTCTGGTTACGCAAAAGCCTTGCGAACGCTGTCGTGGGAGAACTCCTCGGCGTGCTGCTCGACCCATTGCAGCGCTCGCGCCTGGATATCCTGCAGATCATCGTGGGCATCGTTGATTCGGCAGTAGCGTTCGATCTGACACACCTGCTCACCCATTCGCGCGCTGAACAGTGTCTGCTCATCGGTGAACGCAATGCCCACCAGATAGCCTTTTTTACGGCGCAGGCACCAGGCCACATAGCCCGGGTAGGCAAAGTCGGCATTGAGTGTGGGCATGCGCACTTGCAGCGCGGTGCCGTGACGCCAGGCGCGGTGGTAATTGCAAGCGATGCCGCCGAGGCTGATAGTGTGCAGCTGTTGCCGCGAAATACACTCAGGTTTGAGTAACGTTAATTCGACGGGCACATCATCCGGATGAGGAATAAACCGTCCCATGAGCACAGACTCCCTGTGTCGGCCATTTGACATTGTTTCCCCCAGTATAGTGTTCGAATCGGAACTGACCGATTTCGACGCCGACCAACGGCTGCTGGCGATGAGCGGCGTTTCGCTGGTGATTTTCACCAGTGTCGGCTGCGCCAGTTGCCGGTATGCCCGCGAAGTGTTGCCGGGGCTGGAGTTGGCGGTCGATCGCCTGTGCTGGATCGACGCCGGCAACAACGGCGGTCTGGTCGAGCGCTATCAGGTCTTTCATTTGCCGGCGTTGTTCGTGGTGCGCGACGGCGAGTTCTTTGGGGCAGTACACACGCGCCTGAATGCCGCTGAGCTGAACGTAGCCGTGGCTCAGGCGCTGGGTCGAATTGCAGAGGAGTTGCCGTGATGGGGGCAGTGAATAAACCGGTGGTGGGGATTATCGGCACCGGCGCAATCGGAGGGTTTTACGGCTTGATGCTGGCCCGGGCAGGTTTCGATGTGCACTTTTTGCTGCGCAGCGAGTTTTCCGCTGTCGCCGAGCGTGGTTTGCAGGTCGACAGCGCCGTGCACGGCGCGCTGACGCTGAACCCGGTGCAGGCTTATTCTTCGGCTGAAGACATGCCGCCCTGTGACTGGTTGCTGGTCGGCGCCAAGACCACCAGCAATACCGGCCTGGCGCCGTCGATCATTCAGGCAGCCAAACCCGATGCCAAGGTGCTGGTGCTGCAGAACGGCCTCGACGTCGAGGACAGTCTGCGGGCGGTGTTGCCCGATTCGCTGCACTTGCTGGGCGGCTTGTGCCTGATCTGCGTCCATCGGGAAGGCCCGGGTCACATCACCCATCAGGCGCTGGGGGCAGTCAACGTCGGTTATCACAGCGGGCCGGCAGCCGATGATGCGGCGCGCATGGCGATCGTCGAGGAGGGCGTCGGACTGTTCCGTGCCGCCGGCATCGACTCCCAGGCGATGCCGAACCTGCACCAGGCGCGCTGGCAGAAACTGGTCTGGAACATTCCCTACAATGGTCTTTCGGTGTTGCTCGGGGCGAGTACCACGCCGCTGATGGCCGATGCCGACAGCCGCGCGCAGATCCAGGCGTTGATGGCCGAGGTGGTGCAGGGCGCCAAGGCCTGTGGTCATGACATGCCGCCCGGTTACGCCGAGTACCTGTTCATGATGACCGAGAAAATGCCCGACTATTGGCCGAGCATGTACCACGATTTCCTGCACAAGCGACCGCTGGAGCTGGACGCTATCTATGCTCGACCCTTGGCGGCGGCGAAAGCGGCGGGCTGTGAGCTGCCGCGCATCGAGGCGCTGTATCGCAATTTGCGTTTCATCGACCGGCGTAACACCTGAGTCGTTTTTTGAGGGGATTTGGGGGAAGGCATGGCCAAGAACATCGATGACAAACTGGTGCTGGCGATTTCGTCCCGTGCCTTGTTCGACCTGAGCGAGAGCCACAAGGTCTACCTGTCGAGCGGCGTCGAAGCCTATCGGCAATATCAGATCGAGCACGAAGACGAAATCCTCGCGCCGGGCGATGCCTTTCCGCTGGTGGAAAAACTGCTCAACCTCAACAGTCGCCTCGGCCGTGCCCGGGTCGAGGTGATTCTGGTGTCGCGCAACAGTGCCGATACCGGACTGAGAGTGTTCAACTCGATTGATCATTATGGCCTGGCGATTTCCCGTGCGGCGTTTGTCGGCGGGCGCAGTCCTTATCCTTATCTGAAAGCGTTCGGCTGCGACCTGTTTCTTTCCACTCACGCCGAAGACGTGCGTTCGGCGCTGGATAACGGTTTTGCGGCGGCCACCATTCTTTCCGGCGGTGCGAGCCGTGCGGCCAGCGATGAATTGCGCATTGCCTTTGACGGCGATGCTGTGTTGTTTTCCGACGAATCGGAGCGGGTCTATCAGTCTGGCGGCCTGGAAGCTTTCCAGGCCAAGGAGCGTGAATCCGCTCGTGAACCTTTGCGCGGCGGGCCGTTCAAGGGCTTCCTCGCGGCGCTCAATCTGTTGCAGCGTGAGTTCCCGGACGATAACTGTCCGATCCGCACTGCGCTGGTCACCGCGCGTTCGGCGCCGGCCCACGAGCGGGTGATCCGCACCTTGCGCGAGTGGGACATCCGTCTGGACGAGTCGCTGTTTCTCGGCGGCCTGACCAAGTCGGCGTTCCTTGAAGCCTTTGCTGCCGACGTGTTTTTCGACGATCAGGCCGGGCATTGCGAACTGGCCCGGGAGGTGGTCGCCACCGGCCATGTTCCCCACGGCATCAGCAACGAACCGGCGGTCTAAAGCCCTCGTGCTTCAAGACGTTGCGTCGCACGTCGTACTCGCCAAGGCACTGCTAAGCTGAATCAAATCTCCGCCATGTTGGCTTGCGAGGAGGTCATATGATTCGTTCGATGCTGTATGCCACTGACCTCGGTCTGTACGCACCGTTAGTGATGCAGCATGCCCTGGCGATGGCTCGAACATTCAATGCCGACTTGTATGTGGTGCACGCGGTGGAACCCATGGGGCTGTTTGCCGAATCGGTGTTGCAGAGTTACCTCGACGAACAGGCGTTGAACGAGTTTCACAGTCAGGGTCTGAAAACGGTCATCGCCAATATCGAGCAGCGGGTGCTCGACAGTTTTCGCGAAGAACTGGGGGATGACGGCGAGCAGGATCTGCTGCGGATTCGTGCGGTGCGGGTGCTGCAGGGCGATCCGTCGCAGGTGATTCTCGACCAGATCCAGAAACTCTCCGTCGATTTGCTGATCGTAGGAAGTCACAGCCACGGGGTTGGGGCGGAAACACCATTGGGGCGCACGGCGACTCGCTTGCTGCAATTGTCCAAGGTGCCGGTTTACATGGTGCCGCTGGTGGAGCGTCGGCGCCGGGAGGATCGCTGAGGCGGGAATAATGGCGTTTTGATAAAAAAGTTCTAGATTTATTCTTCAAACCATTAATATAGTTATATACCGTCGCTGATGCCCGTGGCGTCTACCTGCTTTGAGGGATTCATATGAAGCTTCAACAATTGCGCTACATCTGGGAAGTGGCGCACCACGACCTCAACGTTTCCGCTACAGCCCAAAGTCTCTATACCTCGCAACCGGGCATCAGTAAGCAAATCCGTCTGCTGGAAGACGAACTGGGCGTCGAAGTGTTCGCCCGCAGCGGCAAGCACCTGACCCGCGTCACCCCGGCCGGCGAGCGCATCATCACCACCGCCGGTGAGATTCTGCGCAAGGTCGAAAGCATCAAGCAGATCGCCCAGGAATTCTCCAACGAGAAAAAAGGCACCCTGTCGATCGCCACCACTCACACCCAGGCACGTTATGCACTGCCGCCGGTGATCAGCAATTTCATCAAGCAATACCCCGACGTGGCGCTGCACATGCACCAGGGTTCGCCGATGCAGATCGCCGAAATGGCCGCTGACGGCACCGTGGATTTCGCCATCGCCACTGAGGCGCTTGAGCTGTTCGGCGATCTGGTGATGATGCCGTGCTACCGCTGGAACCGCTGCGTGGTCGTGCCTCAGGGCCACCCGCTGACCAAGCTGCCGAAGCTGACCCTCGAAGCGCTGGCCGAATACCCGATCGTGACTTACGTGTTCGGTTTCACTGGCCGTTCGAAACTTGACGAGGCTTTCAGCCATCGTGGTCTGACGCCGAAAGTGGTGTTTACCGCCGCCGACGCCGACGTGATCAAAACCTACGTGCGCCTGGGCCTGGGTGTCGGCATCGTGGCCAAAATGGCCGTCGATACCAAACTCGACAACGACCTGGTGGTGCTCGATGCCAGCGAACTGTTCGAGTCCAGCGTGACCAAGATCGGTTTCCGTCGCGGCACTTTCCTGCGCGGCTTCATGTGCGATTTCATCGAGAAATTCGCACCGCACCTGACTCGCGAAGTCATGGCCAAGGCCATCCAGTGCCACAACAAGCAGGAACTGGAAGAACTGTTCGAAGGCGTCGAACTGCCGGTTCACTAAGCCCCTGTCTACAGCACCTCGGTGACAGCGAACTGTTGCCGGGTGCCCGCTACAAGAATCTCCACCTCGTCACCCTCGAACTTGCCCAGCAGGCTTTTGCCCAGGGGCGAGCGCGGGGTGATGACGGTGACCGGCTGACCCACCACGTCGACCTTCAGGCCTGCCGCATCCGGCGCCAGAAACAGCCATTGCTCACGACCCTTTTCGTCTTCCAGGCCGAGCAGGGCGCCGATTTCAATTCCTCGTTGATCGTCATAGGCCCGAAGCGTCAGGTTTTGGCAGACCGCCAGTGACTGGCGGATCTCCTCGACCCGTCTTGCTTGCCCGGCCGCCAGGTACGACGCCTCAAGCCCCAGGGTGTCGTACTTGTTTTCAGCGATGTTCTCTTCGTGGGTCGCCGTTTCGTAGGCGGTTTGCGCTGCACGTTCGGCGATATCGAGGTCGACGCGCAGTTTGTCGAGGATTAGTTGATGGACGGCGTGCTTGTTCATGATCAATCGCAGAATTGCAGGACGTTGGCGCGGCTTTTTTCGCTCGGGGCTGTCTGATCCTGCTGGAGCCAGAACTGGCATTTCGGGTTCGACTGGTTGCGCGTGCTGCTTCGGGCCTGATCGAGGCGATTCTGCTGTTCGTTCTTGCGCAGGTTTTCTTTGTACTGCTCGAACAGACGGTTTTGCGGCTCGGGCTCGGGCTGCGGTTGGGCGACTACCGCAGGCTTGCTCAGTTGTTGCACCGCGTCCGCCACCGGTTGCAATTGACGGCTGAAGAGCAACGAGGCGAGCCAGCAAGTCAGCGCAATGGCAAGGAAACCCAACCACAGGCCCAAGGCAATGCTGCCGGTCAATTGCAGCGCGCTAAGCTGAACAGGCAAGGGGCGACGCGGGTTTGGGCGGTAGGGCATGGCTGCCTCCTGGCGGATGATTGCGGGCAAGTGGCGATTGTCGCACGAAGATTAATCGTCGTCGGCTCTTCTGCACGCAGACATTTATGCGGACAATCGCCGCTTTTGCCAACGGGAGTCTTGAATGCTGCAACCGAACACCCGCTGGGACATCTTTTGTACCGTGGTCGACAATTACGGCGACATCGGGGTGACCTGGCGCCTGGCCCGGCAACTGGTGGCCGAGCATGCGCTGGCGGTAAGGCTGTGGGTCGATGACCTGCGCGCGTTCGAGCGTATTTGCCCGGAACTCGATATCCATCTCGATGCGCAATGGCAGCAGGACGTTGAAGTCCGGCACTGGCCGGCAGAATGGCCGGTAACGGAGGCTGCCGACGTGGTGATCGCCGCGTTCGCCTGCCAGTTGCCGGGGGCCTACATGGACGCCATGGCCGAGCGGGAAAAGCCTCCATTGTGGATGAACCTCGACTATCTCAGCGCCGAAGACTGGGTGGTTGGCTGCCACGGTCTGCCGTCGGTGAAGTACAAGTCCGTGCAGAAGATCTTTTTCTTCCCGGGGTTCCAGGCCGGTACTGGCGGATTGTTGCGTGAAAGCGGATTGCTTGAGCGACGTCAGCGGTTTCAGCAGGATCCCGAGGCGCAGCGACAATTTCTGCAAGCGCTGGGTGTCGTTCCGGCTCCCGGTGCGCAACTGATTTCGCTGTTCGCCTACGAGAATGCCGGGCTCGCCAGTTGGCTGGATGTACTCGCCACCGGTTCGACGCCCACGCATCTGTTGGTGCCTGACGGGCGGATTCTGGGTGATGTCGCACGCTGGCTCGGTGTCGAGTCGCTGTCCGTCGGCGCGGTGCATGTCGATCGATCGCTGACCGTGCAGGTGCTGCCGTTCGTCCGGCAGGATCAATACGATCATCTGCTGTGGTGCTGCGATTTCAACGCGGTGCGCGGTGAAGATTCGTTCGTCCGGGCGCAATGGGCGGGGCGGCCGATGCTGTGGCACATCTATCAGCAGGACGAAGATATCCATCTGGACAAGCTCGATGCCTTCCTCGCGCTCTATGGAAAAGGCCTTTCGACTGAGGCAGCCGAGGCGATGAACGGTCTCTGGCGGGCCTGGAGTGCCGGACTGCCTATCGGCGAGCACTGGCTCGAGGCCCGTAAATACTGGCCCGAACTGCAGAAAAATGCCGAAGCATGGTGTCTGGAACAAGCCTTGCAGGCCGATCTTGCGACGGCGCTGGTACAGTTTTACCGAAATTGGATATGATACGCGGCCTAGATTTTTGTAAATCCCATCCAAATTCGGATATTCGCAATGAAAACTGGTAAAGAACTCAAACCCGGTACCGTGATCCGTATCGACAACGATCCTTGGCTGGTTCAGAAAGCTGAATTCACCAAATCGGGCCGTAACAGCGCGATCATGAAGACCAAGCTGAAGAACCTGCTGACCGGTTACAAGACCGAAACCGTTTACGGTGCGGACGACAAGCTGGACGACGTGATCCTCGACCGTAAAGAAGCGACCCTGTCCTTCATCAGCGGCGATACCTACACGTTCATGGACACCAGCGACTACACCATGTACGAGCTGAACGCCGAAGACATCGAAAGCGTTCTGCCTTTCGTTGAAGAAGGCATGACCGACGTTTGCGAAGCCGTGTTCTTCGAAGAGCGTCTGGTTTCCGTAGAGCTGCCGACCACCATCGTGCGTCAGGTTGACTACACCGAAGGTTCCGCTCGCGGTGACACTTCCGGCAAGGTGATGAAGCCTGCCAAACTGAAGAACGGTACCGAGCTGTCGGTTGCTGACTTCATCGAAATCGGCGACATGATCGAGATCGATACCCGCGAAGGCGGTTCCTACAAAGGCCGTGCCAAATAAGCACTGTTTTTTGCGGAATGAAAAAGCCCGACCATTGAGTCGGGCTTTTTTGTGCCTGATGAAAATTACTTCTTCAGGTGCTGCTTCAGTTCTTCCGAGGCCTGCAGCATCGCCGAACGCACTGCCGGCACCTGGCTGACCACGTTGAGCAAACCGTAGTCGTGGATCATGCCGTTGTAGCGCACCGAGGTCACCGGCACGCCGGCTTCGTCGAGTTTACGGGCGTAGGCTTCACCTTCGTCACGCAGCACGTCGGCCCCGGCGGTCTGCACCAGCGCAGGCGGTAGACCTTTCAATTGCGCGGTGGTGGCCCGCAGCGGCGAGGCGTAGATCTCGTTCCGCTGGTTGGCGTCGGTGGTGTAGTTGTCCCAGAACCACTTCATCATGTTGCGGGTGAGGAAGTGCCCCTCGGCGTACTGGTTATACGAACCGGTGTCGAAATTGGCATCGGTTACCGGCCACAGCAGTACCTGGAATTTGATCGCCGGGGTGCCTTTGTCTTTGGCCATCAAGGCGACGACTGCCGCCATGTTGCCGCCGACGCTGTTGCCCGCCACTGCCAGACGCTTGCCGTCGACGTTGATCTCTTTGCCGTGTTCGGCCACCCATTTGGTCGCGGCGTAAGCCTGGTTGATCGCCACCGGGTAATGCGCTTCCGGCGAAGGGGTGTAGTTGACGAACACCGCCGCCGCCCCCGAGCCGACCACCAGGTCCCGCACCAGACGTTCGTGGGTCGGGAAATCCCCCAGCACCCAGCCGCCGCCGTGGAAGAACATGAACACCGGCAGCTCGCCCTTGACCCCGGCCGGCCGGACGATGGTCAGGCTCAACGGTTGACCATCGACCTGGATGGTCTTCTCGCTGACGTCTGCCTTGGGCAGCGTCAGTTTGACCCCGGACTGCGCGCCCGTCAGCACGGCGCGGGCGTCCTTGGGCGTCATCTGTTCCATCGGTTTGCCGGTGCCGGCATTCAGCACATCGAGAAACGCCTGGGTGTTGTGTTCAACCTCCCCGGCAAATGCGCTGTGGATGGACAGGGCGAGAAGGGTACCGGTCAAGACTTTGCTGAAAGTGTTCATGTTCATTTCCTGTACGGGCCTGAGTGTCAGTGATTACACGGTGACGTGCAGACGCACATCGACGTTGCCGCGAGTGGCGTTGGAGTACGGGCAGACCTGGTGGGCAGCGTCGACCAGGCTTTGTGCGTCCGCCTGTTCGAGGCCTGGCAGGCTGATGTGCAGGTCGATGTCCAGACCGAAACCACCAGGGATCTGACCGATGCCGACGTGAGCGGTGATCGACGCGTCGTCCGGGATTTTGCGTTTGGTCTGGCTGGCGACGAATTTCAGGGCGCCGATGAAGCAGGCCGAGTAGCCGGCGGCGAACAGTTGCTCAGGGTTGGTGGCTGCGCCGCCGGCACCGCCGAGTTCTTTCGGGGTGGCCAGTTTGACGTCGAGGATGTTGTCGCTGGAGATCGCACGACCGTCACGGCCGCCAGTGGAGGTTGCGATTGCGGTGTAGAGAGTTTGCATGGTGTGAGCCTCATTAAATGTGATTTGTTGCGCTAATTGTTTGCGCGCTAACTAGGTGCGAAGTAAATGTACTTCGCTAATATTTAGCGCGCAAGATAATTTTTTGAAAAAAGCAGGAATTAGCACTTGGATCAGGACGAGCCGTAAACCCAAGCTTTTGATATAGAACGTTTTTTAAGGAAAAAAACGAGAGGAAATTTTTTTGCGGGGATAAGCTGGGAACGGGCGATACGCCTGCAGGCGCAAGGCTGCGCCCACAGGAAAGGGGGAGTCTTAAGCGAGGCTGTCCTGCAAATGACCACGCAAGGCCTGCAACTCGGCTTGCAGATTTTGCAGGCGCTCCAGCGTGAAGCCACTGGCCCCGAGGATGCATTGCGGTACGGTTCGGGCCTGGTCTTTCAAGGCGCGTCCCTGTGCAGTCAATTCAACGATCACTACCCGCTCATCCTCACGGCTGCGGGTCCGGCTGAGTAGTCCTTCACCTTCCAGGCGTTTGAGCAGCGGGGTCAGCGAACCCGGATCAGTCAGCAAACGCGTGCTGATTTCTCCGACGGTCAAACCATCCTTCTCCCACAGCACCATCATCGCCAGATACTGCGGATAGGTCAGGCCAAGCGCCTGCAACAGCGGCTTGTAGACCTTGGTCATCATCAGCGAAGTGGAATGCAGGGCGAAGCAGGCCTGATTGTCGAGCAGCAGGTCTTCGCAGTGGTCGGTGGTGTTGCGGTCGGTGGTCATGTCAGTGCCTTGAACGGTGATGCAGATGAATCTAGCGCTCGAATCTTTAATGCGCCAGACAATTGTGCCCGGTGGCGAATCGGTCAGTGCCGGCCAAGCTCCCGTTGCAGTGCCAGATCCCACGGCGGCACGGGGCTGAAACGGGTCTTGAGGTATTCCAGCAGCAGTCGGCTGCGGGAGCTGGCCTGCTGTTCCAGTCGCAGCGCGTAGATGCCGGTGCTCTCCGGTTTCGGCAAGCCGTTTTCACAGAACAGGGGCAGCAACTCGCCACGCAACAGGTATTCACTGGCCAGCCAGGTCGGCAGGTGAGCAATACCCAACCCTGCAAGCGCACCGCACACCAGGGCTTCGGCATTGTTGGCACTCATGCGTACCCGTGCCGGGCGGTGCAATTGCATCTGCCCGTCCTGTTCGAAGCGCCAGGCGAAGGGCGGTGCAAGACCGTCCCAATCGAGGCCGTCATGTTCACCCAGTTGTGCCGGTTCGCTCGGCACACCCCGACGCTTGAGATAGTCGGGGCTGGCGCAAGCGATGCGCACCATGCTCGCCAACGGTGTGGCGACCAGTCGGGTGTCGGCCATTTGCCCGGCGCGCAGCACCAGATCGACCTTGCCCAGATTTGAGCCGTCCATGTCGACGAAGCTGTCGATCAGATGCAGCTGTACATCCAGCCCCGGATACAGAACCAGAAAGTCGGCAATTACTGGCGCCAGATGCCGACGTCCGAACGCTGCCGGCGCATCCACCCTGATCAAGCCCTCCGGGGCGCTGCTCAGAGATACCGCTTCAGCGCGGGCCAGCTGCAGCTCGGCAACGATCCGCCGCGCCCGTTCGGCAAACGCCAGACCCGCCGGTGTGGCGCGCACCGCATGAGTGCTGCGGATGAACAACTGGCTACCGACAGCGCTTTCCAGACTGTCGATGCGCCGGGCGACGGCCGAGGGCGTGAGCGGGTGTCGGCGCGAGGCGGCGGAAAAACTGCCGCTCTCCAGCACATCGAGAAACAGCCCGAGTTGTTCGGTCAATTGATTGGGATTCATGAGTCGGCTCAGTGCCTATGCGGATTTGGCACAGCCATTGTGCGTTGCTGTGCGTTTCCGTGCCAGCGCCGACTGCGTAGGATGGATCCCCTGACGTATGAGGAATCCGGCCGTGATCGAGTTTTTGCTGTACCTGTTGTTTGGCGCCGCCCTCGGCACTCTGGGTGGGATATTCGGAATCGGCGGTGGCTTGATCGCCATTCCGCTGCTGGGCGTCTGGTTCGGGCTCGATCAGCAGATCGCCCAAGGCACGGCGCTGGTGATGGTGGTGCCGAACGTGATGCTGGCGCTGTGGCGTTATCACCAGCGCAACCGCATTGAACTCCGGCATGCGTTGCCGCTGGCAGTGATGGGATTTTGCTTTGCCTGGATCGGCTCGATCTGGGCCGTGGGTATCGACGCGCAGACCATGCGCATCGGTTTTGTCGCGTTCCTCGTGGCGCTGTCGGCCTACAACCTGGTGCGCATGTTCGGCGCGCGTCCGGCAGCGACTTCCGAGATGCGCTATTCATGGCCGTGGCTGGGCGTGCTCGGCGCTGCGTCGGGCACCATGGGCGGCTTGTTCGGTGTCGGCGGGGCCGTGGTTGCCACGCCGGTGCTGACCAGTTTGTTCGGCACCACTCAGGTAGTCGCTCAGGGCCTGTCGCTGGCACTGGCATTGCCGAGCACCGGTGTCACGCTGGTGACGTACGCGGTGCACCACGAGGTGGACTGGATGATCGGCCTGCCGCTGGCCATCGGCGGTCTGGCCAGCATCAGTTGGGGCGTGAAGGTGGCCCATGCGATGCCGGAAAAGCTCCTGCGTGGGCTGTTCTGCGGGTTTCTGGTGCTGTGCGCGGTGATGCTCGCCTTTAAAGTTTGAAGCCTTCGACGATGTGCTCGGCCAGGCATTCGGTGATCGGCGACGGATTGTTCAGGTTGCGGATCAGCATGATGCTGGCCTCTGGCAATAGCGGCAGATCCTCGGCATCTCCAAGAATCCGCATGTCGGGGGTGATCAGGCTTTCCAGTTGCGCGGTGATCGCCAGGCCCGCGCTCACCACCGCCATCAGCGCCGACAGGCTGGTGCTGTTGTAGGCAATCCGGTATTCGCGGCCCATCGCATCCAACGCATTGCAGGCCCACAGGCGACAGAAGCAGTCACTGTTGAACATTGCCAGCGGCAACGGCGTCTGCTCGTGGGCGCTGAAATTCTGCGCCTCGGCCCAGACGAAACGCTCCTTGCGCAGTAACTGGCCAATCTCGTTGCCTGGCTCACGGGTAACGATCGACAGATCCAGGTCCGTGCGCTGCAGCAACTGTTTGGTCGACTCGCAATGCACTTCGATCTGGATCAGCGGATAGAACTGGGCAAAGCGCGACAGGATCCCCGGCAGAAACCGCATCACGTAATCGTCCGGCGTGCCGATCCGCACCGTGCCGACCATGTGCGGCTCGCGCAGGGTATTGAACACTTCGCTGTGCAGTTTGAGGATGCGCCGTGCGTAGCCCAGCAACACCTGGCCTTCGGCGGTGAGGCGCACCTGACGCCCGTCGCGCTCGAACAACTGGCGCTGCAACACGTCCTCTTCCAGACGCTTCATCTGCATGCTCACCGCCGATTGGGTGCGGTTGACCATTTCGCCGGCGCGGGTGAAACCGCCCTGATCGGCGATCGCGACAAAGGTGCGCAGAACATCGGTATCGATACTGGGGTACGCCGACAATTGATGAATCTCCGTGATGCTTGCCATCAGAAACATTCGTTGGATTGATCGTAGCTCTGGCGGGAGACTTGAGCCATCCCTAAAGGAGGGCAACACGATGAAAGGTCAAAAACTGTATGTGAGCGATGAAAGAGTACCGGTCCATCTGATTTCCGATCTGCTGCACAAGTTTAGCCGCTGGTACGAACTTCACCGCGAACGCGAACTGCTCGCCAGTCTGAGCGACGAAGCGTTGAAGGACATCGGGGTCAGCCGTGCCGATGTCGAACATGAGTCGGTGCGGCCATTCTGGGACGACCCGATGCATAAATGATGAGGAGATCGCTACACAAACCACTTTGCAGTGAGGTAGGTTGCGAGCAGACATGGAGGTACACATGCCCGCGACATTGTCCTTTTCCCTTAAACAGGCACGACGTCTGGCACTGGCTGCCCAAGGGTTTCACGGGCGCCAGCCGCCGGCTGTCAAAGCCCTGCACGTCAACCGGCTGATCGAACGCCTCGGCCTGTTGCAGATCGACTCCGTCAACGCTGTGGTGCGCTCGCACTACCTGCCGCTGTTTTCTCGTCTCGGTTCCTATTCTTCTGATTTGCTCGACCAGGCTGCCTGGAGTTCGGGGCGACGTCGTTCGCTGTTCGAATACTGGGGCCATGAAGCGTCGTTGCTGCCGCTGTCGATGTACCCGCTGATGGGCTGGCGGATGCAGCGGGCCAGGCGGGGCGAAGATATCTATCAACAACTGGCGCGCTTCGGACGCGAGCAACAGGACACCATTCGCCGGGTACTCGCGTCCGTCGAAGAGCAGGGTGCTTTGGGGGCCGGCAGTCTGTCGACCCGTCAGGAAAGGGCCGGGCCGTGGTGGGACTGGAGCGCGGAAAAGCATGCGCTGGAATGGCTGTTCGCCGCTGGCGAAGTCACCGTGGCCGGGCGCCGCGGCTTCGAGCGGTTGTATGACTTGCCGGAGCGGGTGATTCCGGTTTCTGTGTTGCAACAGCCGTTGCCCGATGAGGCCGAGGCGCAGCGCGGCTTGCTGTTGCACGCAGCCGAGGCGTTGGGCGTAGGCACGGAAAAAGACCTGCGCGATTACTTCCGCCTGAACCCTTCCGATGCTCGCCCGCGTCTGGCTGAACTGGTCGAATCCGGGCAGCTTCTGACTTGCGAAGTCGCCGGTTGGCGTCAGATTGCCTACTGCCTGCCCGAACCGAAAGTCCCGCGCAAAGTCGAGGCCAGTGCACTGCTGTCACCATTTGATTCATTGATCTGGGAACGCAGTCGCACCGAACGGCTATTCGACTTCCGCTATCGGCTGGAGATTTACACGCCGCAGGACAAACGCGTCTACGGCTATTACGTGCTGCCGTTCCTGCACAACGAACGGATTGCCGCGCGGGTCGATCTGCGCGCCGAACGGTCGGCGGGGCGCCTGGCAGTACATGCGGTGCATGAGGAAGAGTCGGGGCTGGACGAGGCGGGGATGCTGGCCTTGGCGCTGAACTTGCGACAGATGGCAGATTGGCTGGGGCTTGGGCAGGTGCAGCTCAATTGTCAGCGTGAAAGTGCGGGGCGATTGCGAGTGGCGTTGGCTCGGTTCGGCGGTGACTGAACTGGCGCCATCGCTGGCAAGCCAGGCTCCCACAAGTAATGCGTCGTATACATAAATTGCGTACGACACAAATCCTGTGGGAGCGGGCTTGCCCGCGAAGAGGCCAGTTCAGACGCTAAAGATATCGAACCTTAGCGCCGAACCTGCTTCAGCGTTTCAGCGATCAGGAACGCCAGTTCCAGCGACTGATCGGCATTCATCCGTGGGTCGCAGTGGGTGTGATAGCGATCCGACAAACCATCTTCAGTGATTGGCCGCGCGCCACCGATGCACTCGGTGACGTTCTGCCCGGTCATCTCGATGTGGATGCCACCGGCGTAGCTGCCTTCCGCTTCGTGAACCTGGAAGAACTGCTTCACCTCGCCAAGGATCTGCGCGAAATCGCGGGTCTTGTAGCCGCTGCTGGCCTTGATGGTGTTGCCGTGCATCGGGTCGGAACTCCACAGCACCTGCTTGCCTTCGCGCTGCACCGCGCGGATCAGCGCCGGCAGGTGATCGCCAACCTTGTTCGCACCCATCCGCGCAATCAGGTTCAGACGGCCTGGATCGTTGTCCGGATTGAGCACGTCGATCAGGCGGATCAGGTCGTCGGGGTTCATGCTCGGGCCGACTTTCACGCCGATCGGGTTGTTCACCCCGCGCAGGAATTCGACGTGGGCGCCGTCGAGCTGACGGGTGCGGTCGCCGATCCACAGCATGTGCGCCGAGCAATCGTAATAATCGTTGGTCAGGCTGTCGCGGCGCACGAAGGCTTCTTCATAGTTCAGCAGCAGCGCTTCGTGAGCCGTAAAGAAACTGGTCTCGCGCAGTTGCGGCGAGCTGTCCATGCCGCAGGCGCGCATGAAGGCCAGGGTTTCATCAATGCGATCGGCGAGGTGGCTGTACTTTTCGGCCAGCGCCGAGTTGGCGATGAAATCGAGGTTCCACTTGTGCACCTGATGCAGGTCGGCAAAACCGCCCTGGGCAAAGGCGCGCAGCAGATTGAGGGTCGCGGTGGACTGGTGATAGGACTGCAGCAGACGCTCCGGATCTGGCACGCGGCTGGCCGGGTCGAAACCGATGCCGTTGACGATGTCGCCACGGTAGGCCGGCAGGGTCACGCCATCGATGGTCTCGTCGTTGGCCGAGCGCGGCTTGGCGAACTGGCCGGCCATGCGCCCGACTTTTACTACCGGGCAACCGGCGGCGAAGGTCATGACGATCGCCATTTGCAGCAGCACTTTAAAGGTGTCGCGAATCTTCGCGGCGGAGAACTCGGCGAAGCTTTCCGCGCAATCGCCGCCCTGCAGCAGGAACGCCCGGCCCTGGGTGACTTCGGCAAACTGACGGCGCAGCTCCCGCGCTTCGCCGGCAAACACTAGCGGCGGATAGCTGGCCAGCGTCTGCTCGACCTGGCGCAGATGCGCGGCGTCGGGGTATTGGGGTTGTTGCTGGATCGGCAAGGCGCGCCAGCTGTCAGGGCTCCAGGGTTGGCTCATCACGGTCTCTAAGGTTCTACGCACGGACGGCCATGTTAGCAGCAATTAGTGCGTGACCTGCTCCCGCCGCTTCGCCGACAATCGCCGCTTTGCCACGGCACCATAGCGGTGCCATCGCGTCACCGCGCCCGGTGACCACCAGGAGACGAAATGACTGAGGAGCGCGTCGAGCTGTTGCTCGCCGAGGTACAGGATGAGTTCGGCGTGATTCGCGTGCTGGAAGTGGCCGACTACCGCTTTCTGGAGTTCGGCGATGCCATCGAGCAAAGCTGTGTGTTTACCGCCGACCCGAGCTGGCTGGAGTACGACTACACCCGGGCGATGCTGATTGGCGCGTTGTGCCATGAGCAACCGGAGAGTGCTTTGTTTCTCGGCCTGGGCGCCGGCACGCTGACCCAGGCCTGCCTCAAGTTCCTGCCGCTGGAAGATGTCGAAGCCATCGAGTTGCGCCCCGATGTGCCGCGCCTGGCCATTGAGTATCTCGGGCTGGACGACGATCCGCGTCTGTACATCCGCGTTGGCGATGCAATCGAACTGCTGCCGACGGCCGAACCGGCGGATCTGATTTTTGTCGACCTCTACACCGATGTCGGCCCGGGTGCCGCGCACCTCGCGTGGAATTTCCTCGGTGACTGTCAGAAACGTCTGAATCCCGGCGGCTGGCTGGTGATCAACCAGTGGGCCACCGATGACGGCAAGCCTCTGGGAGCGGCGCTGTTGCGTGGGCTCTATCACCGGCATTACTGGGAACTGCCGGTGAAGGAGGGCAACGTGATTCTGATCGTGCCGGCGGATCTCGATCAGGTGCTGGACATGCAGGCGCTGACCGCCCGCGCTGAAGCGCTGGCGCCGAAACTGGGTTATTCGCTGGCGTCGTTGATCAAGGCAATTCGCCCGGCGTCATGACCGCCACCCATTTCAAATCCCTTTGAAGACGCCGGGTCGCCGCTCCACCAGCGAGCGCACACCTTCCTTGGCATCCTCGGTTGCCAGCAACTTCTTCACCAGCGGCGGCAAACTCTGCGCCGCTGCCGTCTCGCCTTCATAGCGCGCCTGACGCGCCGACATCAGCGTTGCCTGCACGCCTAGTGGAGCCTGTCGGGCGATCCGCTCGGCCAGTTCTATGGCACGCGGCAGCAAGTCTTCGCTGGCCATAACCTCCTGCACCAGGCCCAGACGCAGCGCATCATGGGCGTCGAACTCGTCACCGGTCAGCAGCCAGCGCATGGCATTGCCCCAACCGGCGACCTGATGAAAACGCAGCGTTGCGCCACCGAACGGGAAAATTCCGCGCTGTACTTCCATTTGCGCGAACCGGGTGTTGCTGGCGCACAGGTTGATGTCGGCGGCGAGCATCAGCTCGATACCGATGGTCAGGCAATAACCCTGCGCGGCGACGATCACCGGTTTACTGACCCTCGGTCCGACGAAGACGCCCCAAGGATCGCAGCCGCCGGGCGGCACCTGCCAGCCTTGGGCGAGGGCGGAACTGGCGTTGACCAGATCGAGCCCGGCGGTGAAATGCTCACCGTGCCCGAATACCACTGCCACCCTTGCATCGCTGTCGGCCTCGAATTCTCCGTAGGCCAGGGCCAGGTCGTTGAGCAGGTCGAGGTCAAAGGCATTGCGCTTGGCTGCTCGGTCCAGGCCGATCAATTGGACGTGACCGTGGCGCGCACGGCTGACGCGGCCGGGGCAGGGCTGATTCATGGGTGTTTCCTCGGGCGGGAAGAAAGGGTGCAGCGACCACATGCCGCACATCGGTGAATCGTTTAAGCGCCATCGCCCGCAGGGCCGGGCCTTTGAAAAATAGACCTTCGCACGATTATCCGCAAAACCCCGTTACACAGCGGTGACAACTGTTTTACGTCGATAAAAAAAGCTCCCTTTTTGGGCAAATTCCGGTATAGTGCGCGCCGGCCTTTAACCGGGCCGCGTTTAGGTAGCGCAATTCCCCGAAGTCAGCTTCGGCTGCATGTCCGCACTGCGGGCTCTTCCTTGACGATTCTTTTTCATTCATTCGTTTTCGCAAATCCCCGCCGACAAAGCTGCCAGGGCGACTCTTGAGTCTCAACACGGCATGTGCAGCTTTGGAGCATGGGTCTTTGCGGATGCACTTAGAGGCAGACCCATGACCCAGGAAATCGGCGGCTTCGCCGCTCTTGAACTTCATCCCAATATTGTCGCTGCAGTAGTCGCTACCGGCTATGAAGAGCCTTCGGCCATTCAGCAGCAGTCGATCCCGATCATCCTCGCCGGTCACGATATGATTGGTCAGGCGCAAACCGGTACCGGTAAAACCGCTGCCTTTGCCCTGCCTATCCTGCACCGCATTGATCCGTCCAAGCGCGAGCCGCAAGCTCTGATCCTGGCCCCAACTCGTGAGTTGGCGCTACAAGTTGCAACCGCTTTCGAAACCTACGCCAAGCAAATGCCGGGCGTAACTGTTGTGGCTGTCTACGGCGGCGCGCCGATGGGCCCACAATTGAAAGCAATCCGTAATGGCGCACAGATCGTTGTCGCCACTCCGGGCCGTCTGTGCGACCACCTGCGTCGCGACGAAAAAGTGCTGCAGACCGTGAACCACCTGGTTCTCGACGAAGCAGACGAAATGCTCAAACTGGGCTTCATGGACGACCTCGAAGTCATCTTCAAGGCCATGCCGGAAACCCGTCAGACCGTATTGTTCTCGGCTACCCTGCCGCAATCGATCCGTGCCATCGCCGAGCGTCACCTGCGCGATCCAAAGCACGTGAAGATCCAGAGCAAGACTCAGACCGTTACCGCGATCGAACAGGCTCACCTGTTGGTTCACGCTGACCAGAAGACTTCTGCTGTTCTCAGCTTGCTGGAAGTGGAAGATTTCGACGCTCTGATCATGTTCGTGCGCACCAAGCAAGCGACCCTGGATCTGGCCAGCGCCCTCGACGCCAAAGGCTACAAAGCCGCAGCGTTGAACGGCGATATCGCCCAGAACCAGCGTGAGCGCGTGATCGACTCGCTGAAAGATGGCCGTCTGGACATCGTTGTGGCGACCGACGTTGCCGCCCGTGGTCTGGACGTACCGCGCATCACCCACGTATTCAACGTGGACATGCCGTACGATCCGGAATCCTACGTGCACCGTATCGGCCGTACCGGCCGTGCCGGTCGCGAAGGCCGCGCGCTGCTGCTGGTGACTCCACGTGAGCGCCGCATGCTGCAGGTAATCGAGCGTGTAACCGGTCAGAAAGTTGCCGAAGTGCGTCTGCCGGACGCCCAGGCCGTTCTCGATGCCCGCATCAAGAAACTGACCAACAGCCTGTCGCCGCTGGTGGCTGACGCCGAATCGACTCACGGTGATCTGCTGGATCGCCTGACCGCCGACATCGGTTGCACCCCGCGTGCCCTCGCTGCCGCTCTGCTGCGCAAGGCCACCAATGGTCAGGCGCTGAACCTGGCAGCGATCGAGAAGGAACGTCCACTGGTGCCGAACAGCGCTCCACGTGGCGACCGTCCTGAGCGTTCCGGTGATCGTCCGGACCGTGGTGATCGCGAGCGTCGTGCTCCGATGCCGCTGGGCGAAGGCCGTGCCCGTTGCCGTACCGCGCTGGGCGCGCGTGACGGTATCGCGGCGAAAAACCTGCTGGGCGCCATCCTCAACGAAGGTGGTCTGGCACGTGAAGCCATCGGTCGCATCCAGGTGCGTGACAGCTTCAGCCTCGTCGAGCTGCCGGAAGATGGTCTGGACAAACTCCTGACCAAACTGAAGGACACTCGCGTTGCCGGTAAGCAGTTGAAGCTGCGTCGCTACCGCGAAGATTGATCCGCCCTTGGGCTGATTGATCGAACATAAAAAATCCCCGACTGGTTCGGGGATTTTTTTTGCCTGCGATTTGAGGCGGGAACGAGCGCGTCAGCCGAAACGGTAGATGTCCATGCCCAGCGCGCCCATGGTGAACCCTTGGTGCGCAATGCTGAAGTCACCGCCGGCGCCGCGGGCGAAGTACAGCGGCAACAGGTGTTCATCACTTGGATGGCTGCGCACGGCGTTCGGCGCTTGTTGGCGGTAATCGTGCAGGGCGGCTTCATCGTCGTCGGCGAGCTTGTCGATTATCCAGTCACGAAAGTCTCGGGCCCATGGCTCGACGCTTTCCGGGCCGGCGTGCCAGTCCAGTTCACGCAGGTTGTGGGTGATGCTGCCGGAACCGATCAACAGAATGCCCTGATCGCGCAGACCGGCCAGCGCCTGGCCGACGCGGGTCTGCAGCTGCGGGCCGCCACGGCTGGGCAGGGAAACCTGAACCACCGGGATGTCGGCTTGCGGGTACATCAACGACAGCGGAACCCACACGCCATGGTCGAACGGTCGTTGCGGGTCGAGACGCGCAGGCAGGTTGTTGGCGGTCAGCAATTCGGCGACCTCTCGGGCCAATTGCGGATTGCCCGGTGCGGGGTACTGCACTTCAAACAATGCACGGGGGAAACCGCCGAAATCATGCCAGGTTTCCGGTTGCGGATGGCTGCTGACCAGCAACTCATGGCTTTCCCAGTGAGCGGAAACGATGACGATGGCTTTCGGGCGTGGCAGTTCGGCGGCCAGACGCGCAAGGGCCGGGCCGCTGGCACCGGGTTCCAGCGCCAGCATGGGCGAGCCGTGAGAGATAAACAGGCTGGGAAACATGGAAGGGTTCCTGAGCGTTAAGATGGCTCATCTTCAGTCAGATCATTGATCTAATTCCAATATAAGTTTTAACGCTTTTTGATCGAATTCTTAGGAGGAAACATGCAGCCGGAGTTTTGGCACAAGAAGTGGGAATCGAACCAGATCGGCTTTCACCAGCCTGAGGTGAACCCTTATCTGTTGCGGCATTGGCCCGATCTGACGATTTCGGTGCAGGCGCGTGTGCTGGTGCCGTTGTGTGGGAAAAGCCTGGACCTGCTGTGGCTGGCCGGGCAGGGACATCGGGTTCTCGGCGTCGAGCTGTCGGAAAGGGCTGTCGAAGACTTCTTTCGTGAGCAGAAATTGCAGCCGCAGATCAACGAAGAGGGCGGTTTCAAGGTTTATCGGGCCGGGGCCATCGAGTTGTGGTGCGGGGATTTCTTCGCCTTGTCCGCGAACGATGTGGCCGATTGCACCGCCCTGTATGACCGTGCGGCGCTGATTGCCTTGCCGGCGCCGATGCGTGAGCGCTATGCGGCGCATTTGCTGAGTATCCTGCCAGCGGGCGTAAGCGGTTTGCTGATTACGCTGGATTACGATCAGCAGCAGATGTCCGGGCCGCCGTTTGCGGTGGAAGATGCCGAGGTACGGCGCCTGTTCGGTGGCAACTGGCAAGTGCGGGCGCTGGAAGAGCAGGACGTGTTGAGCGAGAGCGGGAAGTTCCTGCAGGCGGGAGTGACACGGCTGGAGGAGCGGGTCTACCGGCTGACCGGTCAGTAGCATGCACAAAAAAAGGCCCGCATCACTGCGGGCCTTTCTGTTTGAGCCGGGCTGATCAGCCGCGACGACGCAGGGCGTCGATACGCTCTTCCAGCGGCGGGTGGCTCATGAACATGCGGGCGAACCCTTGTTTGATGCCACCGTTGATGCCGAAGGCGTTCAGGGTGTCGGGCATGTGCACCGGCAGTCCCTGTTCAGCGCGCAGTCGTTGGAGTGCGTTGATCATCGCGCTGGTACCGGCCAGGCGGGCGCCGGCTTCGTCCGCACGAAACTCCCGTTTGCGCGAGAACCACATCACGATGGCGCTGGCCAGGATGCCCAGAACCAGTTCGGCGAAGATGGTCGCGATGTAGTACGCGATACCCTGGCCTTCCTCGTTCTTGAAGATCACCTTGTCCACAAAGTTGCCGATGATCCGCGCGAAGAACATCACGAAGGTGTTCACCACGCCTTGGACCAGTGCCAGGGTGACCATGTCACCGTTGGCCACGTGGCCGATCTCGTGGGCCAGCACGGCCCTCACTTCGTCCTCCTTGAACCGCTCGAGCAAGCCCTGGCTCACCGCGACCAGCGCGTCGTTCTTGTTCCAGCCTGTAGCGAAGGCGTTAGCCTCGTAGGCCGGGAAAATCCCGACTTCGGGCATCTTGATCCCGGCTTCGCGGGACAGTTGCTCGACGGTTTGCAGCAGCCACTGCTCGTGGCGAGTGCGCGGCTGGGTAATGATCTGGGTGCTGGTGCTCATCTTCGCCATCCACTTGGAGATGAACAGCGAGAACAGCGAACCGGCGAAACCAAAGACGGCACAGAAGACCAGCAGCTGACTAAGGTTGAGGTCAACCCCGTTGGCCGCCATGAACCCGTTGAAGCCGAACAGGCTCAGGGTGATGCTGGCTATCAGCACGACCGCCAGGTTAGTGGCCAAAAACAGCAGGATGCGCATCATGGTTGTAGAAATCTCCTCAAGCTAAAGATGTAGCGTACTGCGGGGTATATAAGGTGCGGCACCGGGCGATTCAACCGAGTGACTATTTCAAACTGTGTCCTACATCGGATTCCCCGGTGTGCGGGACGATTCCCACCCCTGAAGACGACATGGATGACAGCCGCGCGCCACCCACCGCCATTGAATCAGGCGCGTGTGATCGGTACGAATCGACAGTGTAGAAGGCGTAAAGAAGGCGGGCAGGGCAGAAGTGTTGCTGAATCAGACAGTGCGCAACGAAAGGCTCGTTGCGCACGGAGCGCCGATTACTGGCGGTAGGACTTGAGGAAGTTGCCGATGCGTCCGATAGCCATGTCCAGGTCATCGACGCGCGGCAGGGTCACGACACGGAAGTGATCCGGCCACGGCCAGTTGAAGGCTGTGCCCTGAACCACCAGCAACTTTTCGGACAGCAGCAGGTCGAGGACGAATTTCTCGTCGTTGTGGATCGGGCAGACCTTCGGGTCGATCTTCGGGAATGCATACAGGGCGCCCATCGGTTTCACGCAGCTCACGCCGGGAATGTCGTTGAGCAATTCCCATGTACGGTTGCGCTGTTCCAGCAGGCGACCTTGCGGCAAGACCAGATCGTTGATGCTCTGATAGCCACCGAGTGCGGTCTGGATCGCGTGCTGGCTCGGCACGTTGGCACACAGGCGCATGTTGGCCAGCATGTCGATGCCTTCGATGTAGCTGTGGGCGTTGTGTTTCGGCCCGGAAATGGCGATCCAGCCGGAACGGAAACCCGCCACGCGATACGACTTCGACAGACCGTTGAAGGTCAGGCACAGCAGGTCCGGCGCCAGCGAAGCGGTGCAGATGTGCACGGCATCGTCGTAAAGAATCTTGTCGTAGATCTCGTCGGAGAACACCACCAGGTTGTGCTGACGGGCCAGTTCCAGCATGCCCAGCAACACTTCCTTCGAATACACCGCACCGGTCGGGTTGTTCGGGTTGATGATGACCATGGCCTTGGTGTTCGGGGTGATCTTGGCCTTCATGTCGGCCAGATCCGGGAACCAGTCGGCGCCCTCGTCGCACAGGTAGTGCACCGCGTTACCGCCGGCCAGGCTCACGGCAGCGGTCCACAGCGGATAGTCCGGCGCCGGCACCAGCACTTCGTCGCCGTTGTTGAGCAGCGCCTGCAACGACATCACGATCAGCTCGGACACGCCGTTGCCCAGGTAGATGTCTTCGATGCCGACACCCTCGACCTGCTTCTGCTGGTAGTACTGCATCACGGCCTTGCGCGCGCTGAACAGGCCTTTGGAGTCACTGTAGCCTTGGGCGGTCGGCAGGTTGCGGATCACATCCTGGAGAATCTCGTCCGGCGCTTCGAAACCAAAGGGCGCCGGGTTGCCGATGTTCAGCTTGAGGATGCGATGGCCTTCCTCTTCCAGACGTTTGGCGTGCTTGAGCACCGGGCCGCGAATGTCGTAGCAGACGTTGGCGAGCTTGTTCGATTTGCTGAACTGCATGGCGATGTGATCCCGAAAATGAACGATCCAGGCGGCGAGTGGACAACCGTGCTGGGAATCCTGCGTCTTCACACAGGCAGGCGTCTTGAGCGGCGGTTTCCAACAATCCGTTTGAATGCGCAGGATCCCGCTGCCAGACTGGCGTGTGACGAGGCGCAATCATACGTGCCACCCGATCCGTGGAAAAGGTACAGATCGGGCTTTTTCAGCCGTTGAGGTGTGATGATGGAAAAGATTGAAAAGACCCTGGAAGAATGGCGCGCGATGCTCGACCCGGAGCAGTACAACGTGTGCCGTCTCAGTGCTACCGAGCGACCGTTCTCCGGCAAGTACAACGCCACCAGGACCGACGGTGTCTATCACTGCGTTTGCTGCAATGAGCCGCTGTTCGATTCCAGTACCAAATTCGATTCCGGTTGCGGCTGGCCGAGCTTCTACGCGCCGATTGGCGAGAGCGCCATGACCGAAATCCGCGACACCAGCCACGGCATGATCCGCACCGAAGTGAAATGCGCCCGATGCGATGCACACTTGGGCCATGTGTTCCCCGACGGCCCGCCGCCGACCGGATTGCGTTACTGCATCAACTCGGTGTGCCTGGACCTGGTGCCGCGCGAATAGCCGATGCAGGCGATCCCCGGATCGCCTTTCGGATAATTAAATTGCACACAATTCAATTGCTCGCTATTTTTACAGCTTCTCAACTTTCCAGAGTGCGCACCATGAGCGATAACCTGCTGACCATCCCGTGCACCACCATCAAGGGTGAGCAAAAGACCCTGGCCGATTTCGCCGGCAAAGCGGTGCTGGTGGTCAACACTGCCAGCAAGTGCGGTTTCACCCCGCAATACAAAGGCCTTGAAGAGCTGTGGCAGACCTACAAGGATCAGGGGCTGGTGGTGCTGGGCTTTCCGTGCAACCAGTTCGGCAAGCAGGAACCCGGCAACGAAGGTGCGATCAGCGAGTTCTGCGAACTCAATTACGGCGTCAGCTTCCCGCTGTTCAAGAAGATTGAAGTCAACGGTAACGGTGCGCATCCCCTGTTCGTGCAGTTGAAAAAGCGCGCCCCGGGTGTGTTGGGTTCCCAGGGTATCAAGTGGAACTTCACCAAATTCCTGATCGGCAAGGATGGCCAGTTGGTCAAGCGTTTCGCCCCTGCCACCAAGCCGCAGGATCTGAGCCGCGAGATCGAAGCCCTGCTCAAATGAACGATCTGTCAGCCGATGCGTTGAAGCTCGACAGTCAGTTGTGCTTCAAGCTGTATGCCGCGTCACGGGCGGTGATTCGCGCCTACAAGCCGATGCTCGATCAGCTCGGCCTGACCTATCCGCAATACCTGGCGATGCTGGTGTTGTGGGAATGGCAGGAAGCGGCGCCGGAGCAACCGACCGTCAAGGCGCTGGGTGAGCGTCTGGCGTTGGACTCCGGCACGCTGACCCCGCTGCTCAAGCGCCTGGAGCAACTGCAACTGGTGCAGCGTCAGCGCTCGGCGCGGGACGAACGTGAGGTTCATCTGAGCCTCACGTCGCAGGGCCAGGGGCTGCGTGAACAGGTCGGGCCGTTGAAGGATCGGCTGTTGTGCGACAGCGGCGTGGACCTGGATCGGCTCAACGAGCTGCGCACCGGGCTTGACCACCTGTTGGGTCAAATCAAAGCGCTGTCGTAGTCGGTATCCACTGATCCAGCAGCGCTGCCAGTTCTTCGCGGCGGAACGGTTTGGCCAGGTAGTCGCTCATGCCCGCCGCCCGGCAGCGTTCCCGTTCCTCGGACATGGCGTTGGCCGTCAACGCCACGATCGGCAAGTGCGGCCAGCGGCCACTCTGACGAATCTGTCGGCTTGCTTCGTAACCGTCCATCACTGGCATGTTGCAGTCCATCAACACCAGATCGAACTCATGGTGTTCCAGTTGATCCAGTGCTTCTGCGCCATGGGCCGCCACCACGACCTCACAACCGAGTTTGCCGAGCATGCCCTTGGCCACCAGTTGGTTGACCGGGTTGTCCTCCACCAGTAGCACCCGCCCGCGACGCTGGGAGGGCAAGCTCTCAAGCCGCGTGCGGTCAATGGTGGTGATGTCCGGTTGCAGCGTTCTGCGCAGATTTTGATACAGCGCGTTGCGTGCCAGGGGACGAGCCTGCTGTTGTAGCGGGGCAAGCGCCGCAGCTTCTTCGCCCGGCAGGAAGCTGCCGTAGGCAGTCACCAGCAGAATCGGTGCGGTCATGGTCGGCCGCAGGCCGAACAGACATTCGGGGCAATCGGTGATGATGATGTCCGGTGACGGGCCGAGAAGTGACGCTTCAATCGTGCGTTGTTCGTATGACAGGCCCCAGACCGGCAGCAGACTTCCCAGCAGCTCTGACAGGCCGCTGGCAGCCGTGGTGATGGCGAGCACGCTGCCTTGCAACTGCGCCGGAATGACCGCGCGGGTGTGGCAGGGCAGCGGCAGTTCGGCACAGAACTGACTGCCGAAACCGACTTCTGAGCTGATCGTCAGGCGCCCCTGCATGGCCTCGCACAGGTTGTAGGTCAAGGCCAGGCCCAGCCCGGTGCCGCCGTATTGGCGGGTGATACCGGCCCCGGCCTGGGTGAACGGCTGGAAAATCTTCACCTGGGCTTCCTGGGCAATACCGATGCCGGTATCGCAGACCTCGATGCGCACGCCATCCTTCCAGGTCGACAAACGCACATCGACCCGGCCGAAGCGGGTGAACTTCAGTGCGTTGGACAGCAGGTTGCTGACGATCTGCCTGACTCGTGTCGGGTCTCCGAGCACCAGCGCCGGAAAGTGCGGATCGATCAGACACGTCAGCTCGACACTTGGCGCCGCGTTCTGCGACAGCAGGTTGGCGGTGTCTTCGATCAGCGAACCTAGGTCGAATGGGATGTGTTCGAGTTCCAGTTGCCCGGCATCGAATTTCGACAGGTCGAGAATATCGTTGAGCAACTCCACCAGCACCTTGCCCGAGTCGTGGGCAATGGACAGTTGTTGCTGTTGTTCGCCATTGAGCGGGCCGTCGAGGGACAACGCGATCATGCCCAGCAGGCCGTTGAGCGGGGTGCGGATCTCGTGGCTCATGTTGGCCAGGAACGCCGAGCGCGCTTCGGCCATGTCGAGTGCGGTGCGGCGGGCGACTTCCAGTTCCTCGTTGGACTGGCTGAGACGTGCGTTGATGGCTTTGAGTTCGGCAGTACGCGCCGAAACGATGTCTTCGAGCTGAGCGAGGTAGTCGGTAAGGCGGTTTTCGGCGGTACGCCGTTGCTGGATTTCCGTGGCGATGTTCTCGAACTGCTGGTTGGCGACCTTCACCAGCACGCCGATCTCGTCGTTGGCGTGTCCGCTCGGACATTCCAGGGTGGTTGGCTCGGCACTGCGTGGGTCGCGTCCACTGAGTTCGCGGATCACCCGGACCAGCGGCTTGGTCAGCATCACGTAGAACAGCGCCAGCAGGATGCCGGTCAGGATCAGGCTGCGTGCAAACCCGTTGAGCAGCGTGACCTCGGCCCGGCGCAGGAATCGGCTGCCGAAGGCATAGGTGTCAACTTCCAGGCTCAGGGTGCCGAGGGATTCGTTGGGCAGGTGGTCGAGATAGAGCCGGTCTTCGAACTCGCGTTTGGCGCCGAACAGGAAGTCGCTGATCAACCGATAGCCGCTTTGCAGCTCCGGGCGCTTCACGCTGGCCAGTACCGTCTGATTGTTGTCGGTCAGTTGTACGGAAATGATGGCCGGCGAGCGCAGCAGGCCCATCGTGAGTTCCTGGGCCAGTTCGGCATCGATGTTATAGGCGATACGCGAGGCCGGGTTATGGCTGATTTCCAGCAAAGACAGGATTTCACGGTTGATGGAGGCGTCTTCACTGGCATAATCGATGCCGATTTGCAGCAGGCTGAGCAGCGTGCCCAGAATGAACCCGACCAGCACGGTGAGCCGTGCCTGTTTGTACGACAGCCGGTGGGTGAATTTGATATCCATGGGGTGTTGAACCACTTCCGTTTCCCTTCGCTGCTCAAGCATAGTCGATCATGTATGGATACCGTGGTTCCCGAATCGCCTTGTAACAAGGGCCGGGGCGGCTGTCGAACGCTATCGGTCGTCGCTGTATCGCCATCATTACTGTGAACCAGCCCGAGGAGAAGACGTGGATTCCCGATTGAATGCTTTTCTTGAGCGCGCCGAGTCGGTTCTGGCGCGGATCGAACCGTTGCTGCCGGCGCCACGCCCGGTCATCGACTGGGGCACTTGCCTGGCCGCACGCTGGCAGCGTGACGGTCGCAGCGGGTATCTGCTGCCGCTGGACGTCAGCCTCGACATGCGCCTGTCGGACTTGATCGGTGTCGATCGGCAACTGGAGCAACTGGGCCGAAATACCCAACAGTTCCTCGACGGCATGCCGGCCAACCATGCGTTGCTCTGGGGTTCACGCGGTACCGGTAAATCCTCGCTGGTGCGGGCGCTGCTGGCCGAACACGCCAAGGACGGCCTGCGTCTGATCGAGATCGAGCGCGATCACCTGGCCGACCTGCCACGGGTGGTGGAGCAGATCGCCAAGCTGCCGCAGCGCTTTGTGCTGTTCTGCGATGATCTGTCGTTCGAGTCCGGTGAAGGCGACTATCGCGTGCTGAAAAGCGTGCTGGACGGCTCGCTCGAACAGGCGCCGGACAACGTGTTGCTTTACGCCACCTCCAACCGTCGCCATCTGGTGCCGGAAAAGGAAAGCGACAACGAAAACTGGAAGCGCGTCGATGGCGAACTGCATCCGAGCGAGGCGGTGGAAGACAAGATCGCGCTGTCGGACCGTTTCGGTCTGTGGTTGTCCTTTTATCCGTTTACCCAGGAACATTTCCTCAACGTCGTCGAGCACTGGATCGGGCAGTTGGCCGCCAAGGCCGGCCTGAGCTGGCAGCGCGACGAACAACTGGACATTCTCGCCGTGCGCTGGGCGACCGGCCGTGGCAACCGCAACGGACGTTGCGCGTACCAATTCGCCCGTTATTGGGTGGGACTGAAATTGCTGGAGCACAAGGCATGATTGATTTGCAACAGAGCGGCCAGGGCCTCGAAGGCTATGGCATGTTGGCCGCACAACTGGAGTCGCTGCTGGCGGACGAGCGTGATTTTATCGCTAATGCCGCGCAGTTTTCGGCGTTCCTGTTCAACCAGCTCGATGATCTGAACTGGGCTGGTTTTTACCTCAATCGCAATGAAGAGCTGGTGCTCGGCCCATTCCAGGGCCAGATCGCTTGCGTTCGCATTCCGTTCGGTCGTGGTGTGTGTGGCGCGGCAGCCGCCAGCCTGCAGACACAACGGGTCGAAGACGTTCACGCGTTTCCCGGCCACATCGCTTGTGACAGTGCGTCGAACAGTGAACTGGTGGTGCCGCTGGTCAAGGACGGTCGTCTGATCGGTGTGCTCGACCTCGACAGCCCGAAGCTTTCGCGTTTCGGCACAGAAGATCAGGCGGGTATCGAACGACTGGCGGCGATCTTCCTGCGCCTGACCGACTGCTGATCACGACGCAAGACCCGCCTTGCGCAGCACGCCGGCGGGGTCGACCGCATCGATCTGTTGCGGGTCGAGGAAACGGCTGGCGTATTGCAGGTAAAGTCCTTCGCGAATGAACAGGCCGAACAGCTCGGCATCGATATGTGCCTCGCGGCACATGGTGGCCATGATTCCCAGCGCCTCGCTGAGGGGCTTGGCCTTTTTGTAGGGGCGGTCGGCGGCGGTCAGTGCTTCGAAGATGTCGGCAATCGCCATCATCCGCGCCGGCAGGCTCATTTCCTCGCGTTTCAAGCGTTTCGGGTAACCGGTACCGTCCATCTTTTCGTGATGGCCGCCGGCAATCTCCGCCACGTTGTTCAGATGCCCGGGGAAGGGCAGATGACTGAGCATCAGGATCGTCTGCACCATGTGGTGGTTGATGATGTAACGCTCTTCGCGAGTCAGGGTGCCGCGGGGAATGCTCAGGTTGTACAGCTCGCCACGGTTGTATTTGTAGCGCGGGACGTCGAGTTTGAATCCCCAGGGGTTGTCTTCCGGAATCAGCTCGCTGTCGGCGCGTTCGAGCAGGTGTTCGGGCTTGTCGGCCAGCAGTTTCTCGCTGACCGGAAGGATGGGCGCCGACGTGCGAGCCTGGCGGCGGTTTTCTTCCCAGGACACACCCAGACGATCATCCAGCGTGCGTGTCCAGGTGCGCTGCGCAATGCCTTCAAGACGCTCAAGATCGGCGTCGGCCATGGCCTCACTGCCCAGATTGCAACGGGCGACAAAACTGAAATCTTCATCCAGCGCCGTCAGCGTTGCATCGCGCAGGCTGGCCAGTTGTCGTTCGTCGCCACCCAATGCCAGGGCTTGCCAGTAGTTGATCCAGGCATCGCGCTTGAGGACTTCGAACCGAGTGCGGATTTCATGGATGCGATCGTTCAGGGTTTCCAGTTTGGTGGCTTTGTCGACGACATACTCCGGCGTCGTGACTTTGCCGCAGTCGTGCAGCCACGCGGCGATGTGCAAGGCTTCCCATTCGTCCTCACTGGGCTGGTAGTCGCTGAAGGCCGGGGCTTCGCTGGCCGCTGCGGCGTGGGCGAGCATCAGGGTCAGTTCCGGCACGCGTTGGCAATGTCCGCCGGTATAAGGGCTCTTGGCATCGATGGCGCCAGCGAGCAGTTGAATGAACGCATCCAGCAGCTGTTTCTGCCGGGCTTGCAGACGCTGGCTTTCGATACTCACCGCTGCCGCGCCGGACACCGCTTGCAGGAAGGCGATGCGGTCGGGCCGCAGCTTCTCCAGGTCGGCCGGGGTGCCACTGTCACTGATCAGCAGCACCAGCAGGCCGATTGTGTCGTTGTGTCGGTTGTGCAGGCGGATTCCGATCAGGTGTACGCGAGGCGTGTCCATGGCCAGCAGTACTTTTTGCAAGTCGGCAGCCTGTTCGAAGCCGAAGCTGCTCACCACGCTGTCGGTCTTCGCCAGCTGCTCAAACCAGTCGGGGCCCTGTGTGGCGCCAAGGTTGTGTCCCTGAATATCGAAGGCAGCCAGCGTCTGTGAGGTGCCATCGACCACCAGCCCGTAAGGCTCCATATGGTTGCCATCATTTTCACGCAGGTAGATCAGACCCGCCTGGGCCTGGGCAATTTGTACCGTCTCGAACAACACCCGTTGCAGCAGCGGGGCGAAGCGGGTTTCGGCGGTCAGGCTGTCGGTGATGCGAAAGAAGCTGGCCAGAGTGTCCTTCATCCGCGCCATCGACAGGCTCAACTGGTCGACTTCCAGCACCGGCGAACGACGGGTCACGGGAAAATTGAAATCGAAACTGCGGATGGCGTCGGCTTCCTTGACCAGTGCATGCAGCGGCTTGACCAGAATCCGTGAGATCAGCCAGCCCAGCGGCAGGCACAGCAACAGGGTGGCGAGGGTGATCAACGCACCTTGCCAGCGCATGCGATAGGCATCGACCAGTAACTCGTCTTCCGGCACCAGCAAGGCCATCTGCAAACCTTTCGGGCCACCTTCCTGCAGGCTGCTGCGGGCGACGATCCAGCGTCGTCCGTCAGCTTTCAGGCGTTTGCCCTGATGATCGGCAGACAACAGGGCATGCAGGCTCGGGCTCAGGTCGGCCGCCTTGGCCAGGCGCGCGGTACGGTCATCGACGATCAGCCGGCGGCTGTCGGGATACGCCACGGCGTTGCCTTCGGCATCGAAGAGGACGATCTCTGTCGCTGGTGTCACAACGTGTTTGGTCAGGGTCGCCGATAGTGCGTCGAGGGTCAGGTCGGCGGCGATCACTGCGTGTTCACCGCTGCGCCGGGCGAGGGTGGTGCCGACATTGCGGGTGGAAAAGAACACGTAGGGTTCGGTGGTGATCTGCTCGTTTTTTTGTTGTGCGCCGGTGTACCAGGCGCGGCTGCGCGGGTCGTAGATATCGTCCGGATTGTCGTGTCGGCTGACTGGTGACAATGCCGGATCAAAGAACAGCGTTTGCGATCTGGCACTGCCATCGGCGTCATGTTCGATGCTCCAGACCTGATACGCCGCTGCGTCCGGGGCTTTCAGCAAGGTTTTCAATGACGCGGTGCGCAAGGGGCGCACCATGAAGAAATCACCGTTGTCGTAACCCAGATACAACGAGGCCAGGTCCGGGTTGTCCGCCAGTGACTGGCTGAACGGCTTGAGCAGCGTCAGGCGTTGTTCAAGGGTTGAGGACTGAGTCCCGGGGCTGTCTGCGAGCAGGCTTAACAGGTGCCGGATCGGTGCATAGGTCGATTGCAGGTCGACGCGTACATCCTGTTCGATGCGTTCGAACAGTTTTTCGCTGCTCGACAGAATGATCTGGGTGGTCTGCCGGTAGTTGAACAGTCCCAGCACGACCCCGGTGAGCAGCAGCAGAAAGGTGAACATGACGCTGATGTGCACGTGCAAAGGAAACCGGCGTTGATCCGGGCGCAGTGGGCTGGGCATTGCGGACTCTCCGTGTTGGTAAACACACTGCTCAGCGCCCAAGCATAGTTAAGGCCCGGTCATTCTGCTCTGATCGGTCAGCGTCAGTTGTTGTTCCAGTGCCTTCTCCAGTTCAAGGATGGCGAAATTGCTCGCCTTGCAGCGGCGTTTGATTTCGTCCTCCGGCAACGCTTGCAGGCAGGCTTGTTCCAGTGCGTCGCAACTGTCGATCAGGCGTGACGCCTGGGCAATGCGAGCGGCGCCTTTGATCTTGTGCGCGATCTCGGCCAGTGCCTGTTGATCCCGACCCGGGGACAAGGCCAGCAAGTCCTGACGGTCAAGCCGACTGCTGTTGAGCAGTTCGCTCAACAGTCGCTGGGTCTGAGCGGGATTTCCCCCTGTCAGGGAGTGCAGCCCCTGCAGGTTGAACGCAGGTGCATGGCGCGCCGGCTGGACGCTGTCGACCCATTGGCTCAAGACACTCAGGCTCAGGGGTTTGAACAGGCATTCGTTCATGCCGGCCTGCTTGCAGCGAAGCACCTCTTCCGGTTGTGCATTGGCGGTAAACCCCAGCACGGTACAGGTCGGACGCTGTGTGAGTTTCTCGTGGCGACGGATCGCACGTGTCAGTTCATAGCCGTTCATGACGGGCATGTTGCAATCGGCGATGACCAGATCGAATGCGCCGTTTTTCCATAGTTCCAGTGCGCTCTGGCCTTCTTCGGCGATGCTGAAGTGATGCCCCAGGAACTCGAGTTGCTGGCACATCAGCAGGCGATTGGCCGGATGATCGTCAACTACCAGAACGTTCAAGGGCGTGAGGGCGGTCTGGATCTGTGGTTCGTATTTCTGGCTTGTCACTTCAGCGGGCAGGATTGCCAGTGGCAACGACACACTCACCTGTGTACCGACCCCTGGCTGGCTACTCAATTGCAGTTGCCCTCCCATCATTTCGCACAGGCTACGGCTGATGACCAGTCCGAGCCCTGCGCCACTGATTGCCCGATCCTTGCCATGGCAGGCCTGGGCGAAAGGTTCGAACAGTCGCAGCTGATCCTCGGCGGAGATGCCGATGCCGCTGTCCTGAACCGTCAGTTGCATCCGCGAGCAATCGGGAACATCGCTGGCCAGCAGTTCCAGCGTGATCCTGATCTGACCTTTTTCGGTGAATTTGATGGCATTGCTGATCAGGTTCGACAGCACCTGCTTGAAGCGCAAGGGGTCCAGATGTACGTCGACGTTCAGCTCGGGAGGTGAGACGCTCAACACCATGGCCAGACGTTTCTGCCGGGCCAGGCCCTCGAAGATCCGGACCGCCGAGGCGACGGTATCGATGAGGTTGACCCGCTCGGGGCTCAGGCTCAGGCGCCCGGACTCGATCCGGGCGATATCCAGAATGTCGCCGATCAGCCCCAGCAGATCCTTGGCTGAACTGTAGGCGGTTTCGATGCTGGAGCGGTCAGGGTGTACCTTGTCCATGCGCTTGAGGGTCAGTTCGAGCATGCCGATGACCGCGTTCATCGGCGTACGTATTTCGTGACTCATGGTTGCCAGGAAAGTGCTTTTGGCCCGATTGGCGTCATCCGCCTGTTCCTTGGCGGCACGAAGTTCGTCGAGCAGTTCGTGACGTTCACTGATGTCGATCCAGCCGCCGATGATCCCCTGGACATCGCCGCTGGAGTCGCGGTAAGGCAGGATCCAGTGATAGATCGTCAGACGTCGGTTGCCGATTTGCAACGGACGGTCAAGCACCAGCGGCAGGCCTTCGGTCACCACCCGCTGGTAGTCGGCCTGAAAGGCGCGTGCTTCGAAGGCATTGTTAAGGGCCCCTTCCATCACACTCTTGCCAATGACGTCTTCGCGCCGTGCATTGAAGGCTTCGAGGTAACTGTCGTTACAACTTTGCAACAGACCCTGTCGATCTCGCACATAGATCGGGTGGGGTGTGCCATTGACCAGCGAACGCATGAATTCCAATTGATCGCTCAAGGCGCGTTCGGCTGATTGGCGCTGTTTGATCTGGCGGCGCATATAGGCATTCCAGAGCATCGACAGCAGCAATAGCAGGCTCGCGCCCCCGATCACCTGATAGAAAAGACGTCGGTATTGATGCCAGGTGCCTTGCGAAAGGCTGGAGTACCCCCGCCAGCGACCATTGATGATGCCCAGTTCTTCGGGCGTTATGCTCATCAGAGTCTTGTCGATGATCGAGCCCAGTTCCGTGTTGTCCCGGGCCGTTGCCAGGGAAAAGGCTGCCTGCCGCGTGCCGATGGTGGTGGTGATCTGCAAGGGCTGTTCGAAAATGTGTGAGGCGATGAAATAGTTGGCGATCACCAGCGAGTTCACCGCGCCCTCGACCTGACCTTCGTCGAGCAGTGCCACGGCACTGAAGGTGTCCGGGGTTTCGATCAACTGGATGCGCGGAAACTCGCGGCGCAGGTATTCGATCATCGGGTTGCCCTGGGCGATGGCCAGGCGCTTGCGCTTGAGCTGACCCAGGTGTGTTGGACTGTCGGCAGCCTTGCGGGTCAGCAGGACATAGGAGTTTTCAAGGTAGGGGCGGCTGAACTTCAGGGTTTCCTCGCGTTGTGCGGTCGGCAACAGGGCGGCGATCAGGTCGGCCTGATGGTTTTCGATTTGCTTGATCATTTCGGCGTCGCTGCGGCTGCGGCGGACTTCGAAGCGCAGGCCGGTGCGCAGGCGGATGAGTTCGAGCAGGTCGGCGCTGATGCCGCGAAAGTTGCCATCGGTGTCAAAGAAACTCAGGGGAGCAAACGCCTCGTTGACGACCACGCTCACCACCGGGTGTTTTTTCAGCCATTGTTCTTCGCGATGGGTCAGTTGCAGTTTCTGATCGGTCAGCAAGGTATCGCTGCCGGCACTCCAGCGTTTGGCGATGTTTTCCCGCTCGCTGCCCGGAACTGCCTTGAGCACGCTATTGATGATGCCCAGCAGTTGAGGATTGTCACGGCGCACGGCGAAGCTGAAACCGTGGGCTTCGTGCTTGCCGAAATTGGCCATGCGGATGTTGTTCAGATAACCCTTGCTGATCATGTAGTGGGTGGAAATGGTGTCGCCGAGAAACACGTCTGCCTGATCGAAAGCGACCGCATTGATCGCGTTCTGGTAAGACGGATAGGACGTGATGAGGGCCTTGGGATACAGGGCCTTGACCTCGTCCAGTGGCAGATAGTGATACAGCATGCTCAGCCGCAAGCCGGCCAGGCCATCGCTCAGTGACCGGGTTTCTCCCATGCGGGTAACCAATACCGGTTGATCGATAGCGTAAGGGCTGGACAGTACGATGTTGGCGTTTTCAGCTTCCAGCCCGTTGGACGTGCCGAGCATGTCGATGCTGCCATCGATCAATGCCCGTATGGCGGCGTCTCGCGTGGCAAAGCGCCTGACCTTGACCGGCAGGCCGGTTGCCTGGCCAATGAGGCCGGCGTAATCGGCCGTGAAGCCTTCGTATTCGCGGCCGCTGGCGGTCATGTCAAAAGGTGGATAGTCGGGAGCGGATGTGCCCAGAATCAACTTGTTGCGACTGTGCAACCAGTCCCGCTGCGAATGTTCAAGCAAGACTGGCAGCAACGTGTCGGACGAACGACTGAGCAGGGCCAGGTCTTGTGAGAGGACGGGCGCGGCTGTTACTTGAGTACTTAACGCAAGGCATGCACTCAATACAATCAGACAACTTTTCAAGCAACTGGGCATCTTGGCTCTCACACGAGTGCGTTACGTTTGGCCATTTCAATAAGTTCTACAAGGGATTTGGCTTTGAGTTTCTGCATCAGGCGTTTTTTATATGTGCTTACGGTTTTGTTGCTGAGGAACATGCCTTTTGCAATTTCCTTGTTTGTGCGGCCTTGAGCAAATAGTTGCAATACCATTAATTCCCGGTCGTTGACGGCTTTGAAAAGTTCCAGTTCTGTGTAGCGCACATCATCGCTGCGAACCGGGTTCAAGGCCTGGCTGGGAAAGTAGTTGTAACCGGAAAGTACAGCCTTGATCGCACTGACCAGTTCGCTGAGTTCTTCCTGTTTGCAGACATACCCCGACGCGCCGGACTGCATGCAGCGAATACCGAACAATGTCGGGCACTGTGCGGTGAGTACCAATGTCTTGAACGGGGAGCTCATGGCATTGAAGCGGGCAAGTACTTCCAGGCCGTCCAGCTTCGGAATGCTGATGTCGAGGATGATCAGGTCAGGTGCGCATTCGCGAACCATTTGCATGGCATCGACCCCGTTATCGGACTCACCGACGACCTTGTAGCCTTCATGTTCCAGTAGCATTCGAACGGCAAGACGGATAACCGGGTGATCATCGACGATAAAAACGGAGTTCATAATAAAGTCCCATGCGAGCGCGGATAAAGGGCGCACCTTAGCTCAGATAAATGAGCAGTCGCATGAACCGACAGTGCCTCAGCGGCAATCTAGGATTATTCCTACATATAAAGAAGAATGAGACTACGGTTGAACTCGTTTTGGCGTAGGTAAGGGGAGCGGGGTATTAATTGGGTTTCTTCAATGGATCGCCGTGCATTACTGAAAGTTCTGGCTGTTTAATGTTTATCGAACAGTAGTGAGGCCTGGTTTGTTGTTTGATGGCTCATCGCAACGATGGATAGAGGAGAGAGGCTGGTGCATTCATCAAACCCTGCCCGGAACCCTGTTTTGTACGAAGCGCGGATCCCGGGATTGCATCCGACCGATCAATACCCGACCGGTCGGAGCGCGGGGCATCATTGACTGGAGCGTCCTGTCATTTCCAGGGCCATGTCACTGGCGTAGCTGTCGGTCATGCCGGCGATGAAGTCGATCATGCGCAGGAAGGACGCGTGCAATGGTCCGTGCGGATCCGGCGCATTGTTACCCAGCAAGTCGAGGATTCTGCGGCTCTTGAACGACGGCGTACGGCCGTTGTGTTGTTCCAGAGCGGCGCCGCAGAACGCGTTGAGCAAAATCTCCAGTGTCGTATAGGCACCTATCTCATGCAGAGTCTTGCGTTTGTCCTGGAAAATTTTCCGGCGCGCGATGTCCTTGGCGTTCAGGACGCAACGCTTGGCCGGGCCATGCATGTGCTCCACGAGGTCCCCGTGCAGCGTTCCTGCCAGCAGCGCGTCCTGTTGCTCGACGAAGGCCCGGGCTGCGGCGTTGGTCAGGTGCTCGATGGCCTTGCCTCGCAGGATTGCCAGTTTGCGCCGGCGCGAATCCTGCGGACCCAACTGTCGATAGGTTTCCGGCAGGTCGTCGCCGACCAGTCCCAGCAGCAGCGACTCGACTTCGGCGTAGTCCAGCAGCTCCATCTCCAGGCCATCTTCCAGATCGATCAGCGCATAGCAGATGTCGTCCGCGGCCTCCATCAGATACACCAGAGGATGGCGCGCCCAGCGCTGCTCTTCGAGTTGCGGCAGGCCCAGTTTGTGGGCGATCTGCTCCAGCAGTGGCAACTCGCTCTGATAGCAACCGAACTTGTGTTTCTTGTAGCCCAGAGAGTCGGCATGACGCGCGGTCCACGGGTACTTCAGGTAGGTGCCGAGAGTCGCATAGGTCAATCGGGTGCCACCGTCGAACTGGTGATATTCCAGTTGCGTGAGGACGCGGAACCCTTGGGCATTGCCCTCGAAATTCAGGAAATCACCGCGCTCGGCATCACTCATCGCATCCAGCCAGCCACGTCCGGCAGCCTGCTGGAACCAGTGACGAATGGCGTCTTCGCCGGAATGGCCGAACGGCGGATTGCCGATGTCATGGGCCAGGCAGGCGGACTGGACGACCATGCCCAGGTCGCTCGGCTCGCACCACTCGGGCAGGGCGCGGCGCAGGGTTTCGCCCACGCGCATGCCCAGCGAACGACCGACGCAGCTGACTTCCAGCGAGTGGGTCAGACGCGTGTGGATGTGGTCGTTGCTCGACACAGGATGCACCTGGGTCTTGCGGCCCAGGCGACGGAATGCGCCAGAGAAAATGATGCGGTCATGGTCTTTGTGGAACGGGCTGCGGCCGAGTTCCTGCGGGCTGTGCAGCGGCTTGCCGAGACGTTCGCGGTTGAGCAGGGTTTGCCAATCCAAGGCTGATTCTCTCCGTCGGGTGACTGGTGCCCTAGCTTCCCGGTTCGAGCGAGTGTCTGCAAGCGCAACTACAGCCCGGCGGCGTCAATGTCGATCAACAGCAGGCGTTCGCCATTGTCGAAGAACTGCCCGGCGGTCAGGCAATACTGGTTGCTGGTGGCATCGCGGTAGGTATTGGAAAGCGTCAGCCGCCGTTCTTCCCAGCCTTCGGCCAACAAGTGGTAGAAGTAGGGGCGCCACGACCAGTTGTGGCCCAGATAACGGTTGTCGGCGACCCATCCGCTTTGACGCCATTCCAGGTTGGGGGTCAGTTGCGTGCCCTGACGATCGCACTGGTAAAAACGCAGCAACCACGGAAAGGCATCCAGTTGCGGCAAGGCGCTGAGTGGCGCGTGAGCCTGCGCCCAGGTCTGCAGGATCGTCATCAGCTCGCCGAGCTGTTGGCGCATCGACATCAACTTGCCGCGCTCAACGAGTTTTTGCTTCACATAGGCCTGGCGTAGTTCAGCGAAGCGATGGACGAAAGCATCCGTCGCAAAAAAAGCCTCCTGCGCCCGGGCGAACAGAAACCCCTGTACGTAGCGTGAACCACACTCCAGTGCGAAATTCAGCTGTGCTTCGGTCTCAACGCCTTCAGCGATGATCCAGCAGCCGGTTTTTTCGGCCATTTGTGCCAGCGCCTTGACCACATCGCTGCTAGGCCCGCCCAGAGCGGCGGCCTGGAACAGGCGCATGTCGAGCTTGAGGATGTCCGGCTGCAACGCAAGCACACGATCGAGCTGTGAATACCCGGCGCCGAAATCGTCGATGGCGATTCGTGCTCCGGCATCGCGATAGCGCGCAACCACTTCAGACAAACGCTGACTGTTGCCGCCCAGTTCGGTGATCTCGAAGACAATCCGCTGCGGGTCGACGCCATGTCCGGCAAGTTGCTTGAGGCTGGGCAGTGCCTGGTCGGCGCGTAGACGACTGATCCAGCGCGGCGACATGTTCAGGCTGAGAAACCAGTCCGGCGGTGCTTCGTGCAATCGGCTCAGTGCGTGGTCACGAATCTGCCGGTCGAGGCGGCGCAACGCTGTGGCCGGCGTTCGTGGATCGGCGAACAGCGGCCCGACCGACGTCAGTTGCCCCTGCGCCTGGCGCAGACGGCCCAGAGCCTCGACGCCTGCAATGCGTCCGGTGGCGGTATCGATGAACGGCTGAAAGCAGGCGAGCGGTTGCCCGTCGATCACGGGGCCTCCTTGGTCATTGTTGTTCTGGACCCTGCCGGCCGGATAGGCGAGCGGGATTGAATCTCCGGATGAAGAGGTTCAATCCCGCCAGCACTGCAAGAATGCAGCCAGATGCAGAACTCAGCGCTTGCCGGAGTTCTGCATGACCAGTTTGATCAGCGGAGCAAGGCTGGTACCGAGGCGAATCAACCGGCTCAGACCGCCGACGCCGCCACTCTTGGCGCCTTTGCCAGTAAGGAAACCCAGCAGTGTCACGGCTGCCACGCCCCATAACGGCGCGTGCTTGATGCCGAAACCGTCGTGCAGGTTTTGCGTCATGCCACGCATGCGTTGCAAGGGTTGCAGGACCTGCCCGGCTTCGTGACGGATTTCCTGACGATGCATTTCCATGCGCAGACGTATCAGGGCCTTGCGCATTTCCCGGCGTGAGCTGTTGTGCGGAAGTTCAGGCAGGCTCATGGCAACAGGCGCTCCCGGTCGTTGGCCAGCTCTTGCAGAGTGCCGTGGAAGGGCGAGGATTCATCGAAGATCGCAGCCTTGAGACGCAGCGCGCAGAAGATCGCCGCCAGGGTGTAGAACACGCACAGGCCGATGATCGCGGCGAGACGATACGTGTCCCAGAACACGATCAGGACGAGAGTCGACAAACCGACCAGCAACAGCAATGCAAACACCAGCGCCAGGCCTGCAAACAACAACAGGCTGACGGTACGTGCCTTCTGCTCCTGCAGTTCGATGCCGAACAGTTCGACATGACTGTGCAACAGTCCGAGGACGGCAGCACCCAGGCGCCGCGTGGAGGAAGTGGTGCCCGAAGTCGGGCCGGATTCACCGATCGACATGATCAGCGCCGCGTGGCCAGCAGGCCAATCAGAAAGCCCACACCGGCCGCGATACCCACCGATTGCCATGGGTTCGCCGACACATAATCTTCGGTGGCGGTTACCGCTGCCTGACCGCGCTCGCGCAGGCTGTCTTCGGTCAGCTTCAGGGTTTCCCGTGCGCGCAGCAGACTTTCGTGGATCTGTTCGCGCAACTCATCCGCCTGATCACCGGCCAGCGTGGCGGTGTGTTCCAGCAACCGTTCAGTGTCGCTGACCAGGGTCTGGAAGTCGTTCATCAGGATTTCTTGAGCAGTCTTTGCCTTGGTGCTGGCCATTGGGAATCTCCGTAAGTGGCTGTCTGAAGCGGCTTCTGAAACTTTCGAGTATGAGCCTTGCGTGAAGGTTCAGTACAAATGACTGGTACATCTTTTGCTGTGTCGTGGTGCGTTGTCCGGCAGCAGTGCGCTGTTGCCGGGCGCGAAGCCGGGAAATCATAGCCCGGATGACACGGGTTCAGCTCAGGACATCGACCTCGTGCGCCAAAGCGGTTCACCGGCCCCATGAGGTCGTGACTGCGCGGTCGCAACTTGGTGCATGAAATGTCTGCATGAACCGCTTTGGTGCCTTTTTTCAGCCTTGGGTCTGCCTCTTCATGGAAAATCTGCAAAGCGCTGTGGATACGCTCGTTCATAGTTCCAACACGTTGTTCATTCTGATCGGTGCGGTCATGGTGCTGGCCATGCATGCCGGTTTCGCCTTCCTGGAGGTCGGAACGGTTCGCCAGAAGAATCAGGTCAACGCCCTGTCGAAGATTCTCAGCGACTTCGCGGTGTCTACCCTGGCCTATTTCTTTATAGGCTATTGGATTTCGTACGGGGTGACGTTCCTGCAACCGGCGGCGGTGCTCAGCGCCGATCATGGTTACGGGCTGGTGAAGTTTTTCTTCCTGCTGACGTTCGCGGCGGCGATCCCGGCGATCATTTCCGGCGGCATCGCCGAGCGGGCACGCTTCGTTCCGCAACTGTGCGCGACGGCGCTGATCGTGGCGTTCATCTATCCGTTTTTCGAGGGCATGATCTGGAACGGCAACTTCGGTCTGCAAGCCTGGCTGGCGGCGCGGTTCGGTGCATCCTTCCATGACTTCGCCGGCTCCGTGGTGGTTCACGCCATGGGCGGCTGGCTGGCGCTGGCGGCGGTGCTGTTGCTCGGCCCGCGTAATGGCCGCTATCGCGATGGCCGGCTGGTGGCGTTCGCACCGTCGAGCATTCCGTTTCTGGCGCTGGGCTCGTGGATCCTGATCGTCGGCTGGTTCGGCTTCAACGTGATGAGCGCGCAAACCCTGCAGGGCGTTAGCGGGCTGGTGGCGGTCAATTCGTTGATGGCGATGGTGGGCGGTACCGTGGCGGCGTTGATCGTCGGGCGCAACGACCCAGGCTTTCTGCACAACGGTCCGTTGGCCGGTCTGGTGGCGGTGTGTGCCGGTTCTGACCTGATGCATCCGGTCGGTGCGTTGGTCACCGGTGCGATTGCGGGTGCCCTGTTTGTCTGGTGCTTCACGGCAGCACAGGTCAAATGGCGGATCGACGACGTGCTGGGTGTCTGGCCTTTGCACGGTTTGTGTGGCGTGTGGGGTGGCATTGCCTGCGGGATCTTCGGCTCGACCGCGTTGGGCGGGCTTGGCGGTGTCAGTCTGATCAGTCAACTGATCGGCACAGCATTGGGCGTGCTGGTGGCACTGGTCGGTGGCTTCGCCGTCTACGGCTTGATCAAGGCGCTGCATGGCCTGCGCCTGAGTCAGGAACAAGAGTATTACGGCGCGGATCTGTCGCTGCACAAGATTGGCGCAGTGAGCCAGGACTAAGTCTCTTCATCTTCGGCCCCCGGGTAAAAGCCATGCAGCAGGCGATAGCGGTCGATGCGCACCCGATCGACTTTCTCCTGCACCTGGTGTGCCGGCAGACCGAGCAGAATCAAGGCATGTGAGGCAAGCATCAGGCTTGACTCCAACAGCTCCGGCACCACTTCGCTGGCGCCGGCGGCTTTCAGTTCGGCCCATTGGCTGTCATCGCGGGTGCGGACGAGAATCGGCACCTTCGGGTTGAGTCGCCGGGCTTCCTTGAGCACCCGCAACGCCACATCGCTTTTATCCACGGCAATCACCAGCAACCTTGCACGAAGCAAGCCGACGGCAGTCAACAGGTCGCCGCGCGCAGAGTCGCCGTAATGTACATCGCGCTCGACGGTTGCTGCCTCCTGAATACGGACCGGATCGTTATCCAGGGCGATGTAAGGTTGCCCGGCATTGCGCATGAAACGTCCGATCGACTGACCGACACGACCATAGCCGCAGATCACCACATGCTGGTCGAGGCCGGCATTGAGTGCGCTGATTTGCTCGATCTGTGCTTCCTGGTTGGGCTTGCGGTGCAGGGCGCCGGCGATGCGCGGGGCGGCACGCAACATCAGCGGCGTCAGCAGCATCGAGCAGAATGTTGCGGCCAGCAGCAGGGCGCCGAGTTCGGCGGGCATCAGTCGGTTCTGCTGCATCTGTGCCATCAGAGCGAAACAGAACTCGCCACCCTGAGCCAGGGCCAGGCCGCTGCGCCAGGCGGTTTCACTGTCGCTGCCGCGCCATTTCACCAGCAGTGCCACCACCGAACCCTTGATTGCCAGCAATCCCAGGGTCATGGCGAGTATCAGCAAGCTGTGGCTGGCGAACAGCTGCAAGTCGATCAGCATGCCGATGCTGACGAAGAACAGGCCAAGCAGGATGTCGCGGAACGGCCGGATATCGGCTTCGATCTGGTGCCGATAATGACTTTCCCCCAACAGCATGCCGGCCAGAAACGCGCCGAGGGCAGGCGACAGGCCGAGCAGGTGAGTCAGCCATGCCGTGAGCAACACGATCACCAGTGCCAACAGCACGAAGAGCTCGGCCGAGCGCGATGCAGCCACCTCCTGAAACAGACGTGGCAACAGCCAGCGACTGGCCAATAGCAAGCCGATGAACAGCACAACGGTCTTGAGCAATGTCAGCGGCAATGCCCAATACCAGGCCTGATCGCTGCTGCCGGCGAAGACGGGCACCAGCGTCAGCAACAGGACGGCCACCACATCCTGAAACAACAGGACTCCCACCGCATTCTGGCCATGACTGCTGAAGATTTCGCCGAGACTGCCCAATTCCTTGGTGACGATTGCCGTGGATGAAAGCGAAAGACCTGCGCCGAGCAGCAGCGCCGGGGTGACTGGCATTCCCAGCAACATCAGCACACTTCCCAGCAGGGCCGTACTGATCAACACCTGTTGGCTGCCCAGACGGAAAACCACTTGGCGCAGGGCAATCATTTTCGACAGCGAGAATTCCAGCCCAAGGGAAAACAGCAGAAACACCACGCCCAACTCGGCAAGGTCCGGCAGATGCTCACTCTCGTTGATCCAGTCGAACGCCTTCGGCCCGACCATCAGCCCCACGCACAGGTAACCCAGGACCGGCGGCAGGCGCAGGCGGCGGAACAGGGCAATCATTACCAGGGACGAGGCAAGAATGATCAACAGGTTGGCAAACACAAAACACTCCGGTGGCAGGGTCAGGCTCTTCAAGCGTAGAGGCAAAAAACACCGGAGCATGGTGGAAAACGCATTTGTGCGGGCTGATTTGCGTCAGGGTTTTGCGAGGGTAAACCCGCTCGATGGGTTGGGGGCTCTGATGGGTCGACGGGTTCGCAGGTCAGGCCTAAAATGGCCAATCAAACTTTGGGATAGAACGCGCATGCTTCCTGAATGCCAGTTGTTCGGCACCCTGGGGTGCCACCTGTGTGAAGTCGCTGAAGCCGAGTTGATGCCATTTGTCGAGCATGGCCTGCTGGTAGAACTGGTGGATATTGCTGAAGATGAGTCCTGGTTCGAGGCCTACAGCCTGCGGATCCCCGTGCTGCGCAGGGTTGATACCGGGGCGGAGCTGGGTTGGCCGTTTAGCGCCGATCAGGTTGTGGCATTCCTGCGTTAGCCTTTTCCCTCGACGTTGTTCCGACCTGGCCATTCATCGCGACGGTCATCGATCCTTGGCACTCTCGGGTTGATTCGGTTACTGTATGTTCATACAGTAATTGAGTGGGCTCGTCGTGCTGTGTCCTTTTCGGGGCAACAGACAGGGCAGCCAGGACGTCAGAGGGATGAATCGTGGTCAATGTCGAACAGTTGAAAAGCAGCGTGAACCGGATGTCGGTTGACGTGGTGCGCGAAGCCGTCCACGAATTGCGCCTGGACGGTCTGGTCACGGAGGGCAAGACACCGTTCAACAAGCTGCATTTCAATACCTGTTTTGCCGAGATCGAGGCGTTGTTCCAGCGCGCCGGCTATCACAAGCAACTGGATGTGGTGGGCTATCAGGGCTTGTTGTACGCCTTGTACGATCCGGGCCGCTGGGAGGCCGTCGATGTATTGCGCTGGCTGAAGGAATTCACTGAGGCGGCGGCCCTCAAATCGATTCCCGCCTGATTCTGCGCTAGGTCTGCTGCGTCCCGTGTTGGATAATGCCGCTCTGCTTTGAGGGTTTGAGTTTTCCGTATGTCCAGCACATCTACCTTTTCCGCCGCACAGAATCAGGCCAGCACGCTTTATCTGCCTCCGGGCGACTGGCAGACAGTGTTCGATTGTCTGTGTGATCACTTCAGTGCCATCGGACGCGATCAATGGCTGGACCGGATTGCCCGAGGCCGTGTGCTGGATGGTGAAGGCCAGCCGATTGCAGTGGACTTGCCTTACAGGGAAGGCCTGCGCATTCATTATTTTCGCGAAGTGCCGGACGAAAAGCCGATTCCGGTGGTCGAGTCGATTCTCTACGCGGACGAGCACCTGGTCGTCGCAGACAAACCCCACTTCCTGCCGGTGACGCCAGCGGGGGAGTACGTGGAGCAAACGCTGCTGCGCCGGCTGATTCGTCGTCTGGACAATCCGCACCTGGTGCCGTTGCATCGAATCGACCGTCACACCGCTGGATTGGTGATCTTTTCGGCCAATCCGCAGACGCGCTCGGCCTATCAGTCATTGTTCCCGACACGGCAAATCGAAAAACGCTACGAAGCCATTGCTGCTGCTTTGCCGGGGCTGGATTTTCCATTGGTACACAAGAGCCGCATGGTCGATGGCGAGCCTTTTTTCCGCATGCAGGAAGGTCCCGGTGTCAGCAACACCGAAACGGCAGTGGAAGTGCGGGAAAGGAATGGCGACCTCTGGCGTTACGGCCTGTATCCGGTGACCGGCAAGAAACACCAGTTGCGGGTGCACATGACGGCGCTGGGCGCGAGCATCTGCAACGATCCGTTCTATCCCGAGGTGCTGAAGGACGTTGAGGATGATTACGCCAAACCGCTCAAGCTTCTGGCGCAGGGGTTGCGGTTCATCGATCCGGTCACGGGCCAGGAGCGCGAATTTGAAAGCCGGATTACGCTGGACTGGTGATCAATAGCGCAATCCACTTTTTACCGCCCACGAAAAAGCCCGCATCATGCGGGCTTTTCTGTATCCGGCGTCGCTTACAACTCTTTAACGGTGCGAACCTGATCTTTGTTGATTCGAGTCTGCTTGCCGTCCAGCTGTTCGAATTCGTAGAAGCCCGAATCCTTGTCGTATTTAGGCGAGTCGACGGCCTGGATTTCGCGACCGTCATTCAAGGTGATCACAGTTGGCGAAGCGCAACCGGCGAGGGTGGCCAGGCCCAGTGCGAGCATGAAAGTGGCGAGAGTCCGTTGAGTCATGTGTTTGTCTCCGAAGGAAAATTCTTTTGGTTACTGAGCTTGTAGACGTATACAAGGCGTGAGAGTTCCTTGAATGCGGTCAGTCTGACACAGTGTTATGAGAGCTTAACAGTTCCGGGGTGTTGAGATTGGCCAGCCGAGGGTCGTTATCCGCGCAGACCAGGGGCTGGGCGCCGAGACTGCGCATGAGCCGGCCAGGGCTGCGCTCTCCTTCGTGCCAGGCGTCTTCGAACGCAGGAAGAAGCGCCACGGGAATAACGCAAAGCAGTGGTTCCCAATGCTCGTCGTGGCGCAGCATCAGCGGTTTTTCAGGGTGCAGGCTAGCGGTCTCGCGCATGCTGAGTAACAGGGGAAGATCGATTCGCGGTACGTCGCATGGCAACACCAGCAGATGTGTATGGCGGGCAACTCGCAAGCCCGCACGAATACCGGCCAATGGCCCTGGAAAATCTTCCTCGTCATCCGAAACCAATTGATCGGCAAAGGGTGCATAGCGATCACGGTTGCGGTTGCAGGAAATGATCAGGTCGTCGGTCAGTGGGCGAACCTTGCGCTGCAGGTGAGCGATCAGGGGTTTCCCGTGCCATTCAATAAGCCCCTTGTCCTGACCGCCCATGCGCTGGCCGCGTCCACCTGCCAGCAACAGAACTGAGCAGGGTGGCAATCGGTTATTGGAAGTCATGGCAACTCTCCGCAGGTTCGGCGAAAAAATGGGGCGCTGTGATATAACACCGGGCTGTTTCTCCTACAACTGGATGAGCCTATGAAAGCCAAGGCTGATGTACCTTTCGCACCGCTCAATATCGCGGTACTGACGGTCAGCGACACTCGTACCCTGGAAACCGACACCTCTGGCCAGGTCTTCGTCGACCGTTTGACGGCTGCCGGCCACAATCTGGCCGAGCGGGTATTGCTCAAAGATGACCTCTACAAAATCCGTGCGCAAGTCGCCCACTGGATAGCTGAAGACGTCGTGCAAGTGGTGCTGATCACCGGGGGCACTGGCTTCACGGGTCGCGACAGCACGCCAGAAGCCGTTGCGTGCCTGCTGGACAAGCAAGTCGATGGTTTTGGTGAACTGTTCCGCCAGATTTCCGTTGCCGATATCGGCACCTCCACTGTGCAATCCCGGGCATTGGCGGGGCTGGCCAACGGTACGCTGGTTTGCTGCCTGCCGGGCTCGACCAACGCAGTGCGCACCGGTTGGGACGGCATCCTGGCCGAGCAACTGGATTCACGGCATCGTCCGTGCAATTTCGTCCCTCATCTGAAACAGGTGGCTCCCTGTGAATCCCGCGGGTAAGCCTGGCAAGACCGGCAGCCTGATGCCGGTCGAGGTGGCCTTGGCGCGCCTGCTGGAAATGGCTGACGCCTCGCGGATTGTCGAATCCGAATATCTGCCGTTGGCGCAGGGCGAGGGAAGGGTGTTGGCGCAGGATCTGGTTTCGACACTGGATCTGCCGCCATGGCCCAACAGTGCCATGGACGGTTATGCCCTGAACCTGGCCGATTGGACCGGTGAGCCGATGCCGGTCAGTCAGAAGATTTTTGCCGGTCAGGCACCTGAGCCGCTGGAGCCGGGTACCTGCGCCCGTATCTTTACGGGGGCGCCAGTTCCGCCGGGCGCGGATTGTGTCGAGATGCAAGAAAACGCCGTGATCGAGTCCGACGAGCGAGTGCGGTTTATCGAGCCCATGGTGACGGGGCAGAACATCCGTCCACAGGGGCAGGAAACCACCGTGGGCGAGTTGATCCTGTCCGCAGGAACCCGGCTCGGTCCGATCGAGCAAGGGCTGGCCGCTTCTTTGGGCTGCGCCGGCCTTGATGTGGTCCGCAAGATCCGCGTGGCAGTGCTGTCCACTGGCGATGAGCTGGTCGAACCGGGAACGGCCCTGGGCCCGGGACAGATTTACAACAGTAACCGGGTGGTGCTGTGCAGCTGGCTGCAGCGTTTGGGCTGTGAAGTGCTGGATGCCGGGATTCTTCCGGATGACTTGCCCGCCACCCGCGCACGACTTGGGGAACTCAAAGAGGCCGACCTGATACTGTCGACCGGTGGCGTATCGGTCGGGGAAGCGGATTTCCTCGGTGTTGCGCTGAGGGAAGAGGGTGAGCTGACACTGTGGAAGCTGGCGATCAAACCCGGTAAGCCTTTGACTGTTGGTCATTTTCGTGGTGTTCCGGTCATCGGCCTGCCCGGCAACCCGGCGTCGACCCTGGTGACTTTTGCCTTGCTGACCAAGCCTTACCTGCTGCGTCGCCAGGGTGTGCAGGATGTCGAGCCTCTCAAGTTTCCGGTCCCGGCAGGATTTGTCTGGCCCCAGGCCGGCAATCGGCGTGAGTTCCTTCGGGGGCGCCTGGAGCAGGGACAGGCAACCATCTACCGAAACCAGAGTTCGGGCGTTCTGCGTAGCGCCGCCTGGGCTGATGGACTGGTGGAGGTGCAAGAGGGGCGCACGCTGACCCAGGGAGAGATGGTGCCCTTCATTCCCTTGAGTGAACTCCTCGGCTGATCATTGAAATGCAGGCTCGTTGAGAACCTGCATTTCAGCCCGTCAACGGCTGATCAATGCTACGAGCTGGTCGAAACGACTATTGGCAACCCAGCCCAACAATCCAAGGACCACCGCTGTGGCACCTGCGGAGTAGGCAAGACGGTGCTTGATGGCTTTGACGTCTCCTTTTACTTCGTCCATGTCACGGCGGATGTATTTGAGGTGGGTCTCCAGCTCGGTGACACGAGGTTCCATAACAGTTTCTCCAGTGTTTTTGGTGCAGCTGTTGAATTCGGCTTTTTGATTGGCACGGCTGTCGGAGAGGGGGGCAACCGGACTCACTGGCATTCTTGCTTCATGGCTGTGCATGGCAATTCTCGCCTGCTGCCATGAGTTTCTGCTGGCAGAAACGTCTACTCGAATGATCGAAAGTCCTGATGATGTATTGACTCATTACTTGCACATCCTTGTGTGTTATCGGGTTGAAGCTTGTCGCTACCGACACACGGTGTACCAATGGCCAGGAGTGGTCAATTAAGCCGATTCCTTACATTCCGTACGAAAAAATACCGTCTTGTAGGACGAGTGAGACGGGACTCCGGAAATACTTGGGACTGCGGCGGCTCTTTTGCATGCCGTGAAGGTCAAGATGTCCCGAACTGATTCAATTCCGGGAGTGACCAAAATGAGTGAACGCAGGGCATTGTTGATTCTGCATGGCAAGCAGGCACTCAACGAAGCGGTTCGCGCCGCTGTTGAACACAAACGCGAGCAAGGCTGGGAATTGGCTGTGCGCCTGACCTGGGAAGCCGGAGATGCCCAGCGTCTGGTCGAAGAGGCTCTGGCTGCCGGGTTTGGGCAAATCATTGCTGGCGGTGGCGACGGCACCTTGCGCGACATCGCCGAAGCGCTGGCGGCTCACCCGGGCAAGGCCAGTCTGGTGTTGCTGCCGCTGGGAACCGCCAATGACTTTTCCCGCGCTGCCGGCATACCTCTTGAGCCCGCCGAGGCGCTTGAGTTGCTCGATGCACCTGCCTGTGACATTGATCTGGGGGAGGTGGGCGGTCAGATATTCCTGAACATGGCCACCGGCGGGTTCGGCAGTCAGGTCACCGCCAATACTTCGGAGGATCTTAAAAAGGTGCTGGGGGGCGCGGCCTATCTGTTTACGGGCCTGTCGCGATTCAGTGAGTTGCACGCCGCCTACGGCGAATTGCAGGGGCCGGATTTCCACTGGCGGGGTGAGCTGCTCGCGCTGGGCATCGGCAATGGCCGCCAGGCTGGCGGTGGGCATGTCTTGTGTCCGCAGGCGCTGGCGGATGACGGCCTGTTGGATATCAGTATCCTGCCGGCACCGCAGGAGTTGGTCGGCACACTGAAAAACCTGCTCAGCGACGGGTTCGGCCTCGACAACATGTTTGTCCGCACGCGTTTGCCGTGGGTCGAAATCAAGGTTGCCGAAGGGCTCTGCATCAATCTCGATGGCGAGCCGCTGGAAGGGGACAGTCTGCGGTTTGCGGCGCGTCCGGCGGCGTTGCGTGTGCATTTGCCGGAGAACTCGCCGCTGCTGGGCAGGACGCAGCGCGTCAGTCGTCCAGACTGATGATTTGCTCCCGTACGGCAAACAGTACCAGCCCCGCCACATCGTAGATCTGCAGGCGTTTCATGATCTGCGAGCGGTGGGTTTCCACGGTCTTGATGCTCAGGCCCAGTCCATTGGCGATCTCGCGGGTGGACTTGCCGCGCACGATCAGACGCAGGATTTCCAGCTGACGCGCTGTCAGGTTATGTGAATCGGCGACTTCCGGTTGCAGCTTCTGATTGCGGGTCAGTGCCTGATTGATCACTGTGTGAGCGATGGCCGGGCTCAGGTAGCGTTCGTTGTTGCGCAGGGCTTCCAGCGCGTGCTCAAGCTCGGTGGCCGTGGTGTCCTTGAGCAGGTAGCCGTGAGCACCGGATTCCAGTGCCTGCATGATCAGCGCAGGATCGGTGTGCATCGAAAGAATCAGTACCTTGCTCTGCGGACGAACCCGTCTGAGCCGTTGCAACGCTTCCAGGCCGCCGGTTTCTTTCATGGAAATATCCAGCAAAACGATATCGGGGTTCAGTTGCTCGACCATCTCAAGCAACTGCGAGCCGTCATTGGCCTCGCCGATTACCGCATAACCGGGAATATCCATCACCAGAGCGCGCACGCCGGCTCTGATCAGCGAGTGGTCATCCACCAGAAGTAAGTTACAAGTCAACGCATAACCTTATTCGTACTGGCCCGCTCGAGTGCACGGGGCGCCCAAGGGAATAGTGCTTCGATTTGAGTGCCTTTGCCCGGTTCGCTCGTCACGCTCAGGGTGCCGCCCAGTTGCTCGATCCGTTCGGCCATCCCGGCCATGCCTCGTTGTCCTTCACGACCGGGGTTGGCGGCCGGGGCAAAGCCCAGACCGTCATCGCTGATCAGCAGGGTCAAGCCTTGGGGAAGGCGTTGCACGCGGATCAGCAGGTTCTTGGCCTGCGCATGACGCAGGATGTTGGTCACGGCTTCCTGGGTAATGCGGAAGGCGGCGACTGCCATTTCTTCGGGAATGCCGTTCAAGCGTTGCTGGCAGTCCAGGCTCCAGTGCACCGAGGTGTTGGCCAGTGTCTTGAGCAGATGCGCGCGCAAACTGGCTTCCAGTCCGAGACTGGTCAGTTGCCGTGGATTGAGAATGGCCGAAACATCGCGGACTTTGTTGAGAGTTTCCTCAAGGGTGTCGCAAAGTGCCGAACACTGTTCCTGTAAGTCGTCCGGCAGCCTTCGCTTGAGCCATTCGCTCTGCAGTTTGGCGGCGGTCAGCAATTGGCCGATATCGTCGTGCAGTTCACGACTGAGGCGGTGACGTTCGTTTTCCTGGACTTCGAGCAGTCGGTCGGCCAGTTCCTGAGGCTGGAACTTGATCGATTTGCGCGACAGGCGATGTTGGGTAAAGACGCAAGCGGCGGCCGCCAGATTGATCAGCAGCAGGCCAAACGACAACGGTGCGGACAAGCCATAAGTCAGCAGACTGCCTACTGCCGCGCCAATGCAAAGCGTGAGCGTGAACCTGCGCGCGTTTTCTCGGGAGGGGGGCCATGTGGTGATTGACTTGAGGCTGGCGTACATAACGGATGGAGCCAATGGATGTTCGCTGCGGGCAGACCGGTCAGAGTGGCTGGCGGTCTCTGTCTGAAAATCTGTGATTCAGGTTGTTGGTTTCAATACGGTTCAGTGATCGATAATTGACTGCCAACTTGGGTGCAGACCGATCATTGAAGTCACTGTGCCATTAAGTGAAAGCAACTAACGCGCGGCATAATACCACTTAACATACCGTTGGTCGCGTTCGCCCTATATGTCCAAAGAGTCAGGAAATACGCCATGTTGGACGCGAGTTCCATAATGGAAAAAGTTGATTTATTGAAATCGATAATTATCGATGACACCTGAAGTTTTCAATTTTCATACACAGGTAAACCCTGACTTCAGCGATGTGCAGTCTGCATGTTGGAGCGTAATTATTTGTTTGGGGATGTCGCTGGCAGGCATGAGTTATTCAATTGCGACATTCGATGGCTCGAACTAACGGGCTGCAATGGGCCCGGCGTGCACTCGATTACGCTTGCCGCTCCGAGTAAGACACGAGGGACAAGGGTTTGGCGCTGAACGGCGGTTGAAACTGGCTTTGTCCAACCTGGAAGGCGAACGCTTCAATGAGAGAGGTCTGCTCGCTTTCGTCCAGGCTCAACTGGCCGGTGCTCTGGTCGACCAGTTCAAGTTGCCAGGCCATCAGGGTGAAGCAATCTTTCAGGGCGTCGAGCGCCTGGGCATGCAGGTCGACATGATCCTGCGTCTGAGTGAGCAATCCGTGCAGGTGCAGGCAGAACTCCGACACTGCCACCAGTGCCAGGGCATCAGCCTTGTTCGCCAGTTTGAGCAGGGTGCTGAGCATGCAGTCGATGGCGTCCTTGTCATTGCTGATCAATTGCAAATGACTCAGGCACTCTTCGGACTTGGCCAGGAGCGTTTCAGCCTCGACAAGAAATTCGGGGAACCGCTGCGCCCACTCTTTACGGTCGTTCGGCATGCTTATCTCCACAACGTCATGTCTGATGAGCGAATGTCGTGTGTGTCGACGATCATGAACCGTCGTGAGATCGCGCCCTGCAGTGCCGAGGCTTGTGCCGGGGGTTTCGAGAGGATGGGGTTCCACTGAACTGCGATCGCACACAAAAGCCTGACTCCGTTCATGCAATGAGAATGGCGTCACATTAATGGCTATTGGATATTGCGAACATCAGGTTGGGCCTGATTGTTACTAGGGGAATCCCTTAGACACGGGAACCTACCGTGCAAACCGAGGTCGCGCCGCAAAGAATGTAGCAGATGAAATCACGGGGCCAGTAAAGCATGATGTTAATGTGACATCAATGCCTGCCCATGGCATTTTGTAGGTGATTTGTATGGGGATCAAGATTGGCTGGAATCAGCCGATAACCCTCTTTAGTGAATTCACCAGAACAAGCCCAGGAGTCATTGATGGCCGGCATTCTCGATACGGTAGACCAACGCACGCAACTGGTGGGTGAGAATCGCCTGGAAATTCTCATGTTCCGGCTGGCCGGGCGCCAATTGTTCGCGATCAACGTGTTCAAGGTTCAGGAAGTCCTGCAACTGCCGAAGCTGACCCTCATGCCCCAGCGTCACCCGTTTGTCTGCGGTGTGGTCAACCTGCGCGGCCAGACCCTGCCGGTGATCGACCTGTCCCAGGCGATCGGCATGCGTCCGCTGGTGCCGGGCCCCAACAGCACGATCATCGTCACCGAGTACAACCGCTCCGTTCAGGCCTTCCTCGTTGGCGGCGTGGATCGCATCGTCAACATGAACTGGGAAGCCATCCTGCCGCCGCCGACCAGCGCCGGCCGCCAGCATTACCTGACCGCCATCAGCAAGGTCGACGATCAACTGGTGGAAATCATCGACGTCGAGAAAGTCCTCGCCGAAATCGTGCCATACAACGCCAAGGTCTCCCGCGACAAACTCGACGATCCGGTCCTGGAGCGCGCCCGTGGCCGCGAAGTGCTGCTGGTGGACGACTCCAATGTGGCGCTCTCGCAGTTGCGCGACACCCTCGGTCAGCTGGGCGTGAAGATGCACATCGCCAGCGACGGTCTGAAAGCCCTGAACATGCTCAAGGCCTGGGCCGACACCGGGGTCAACATGACCGACAAGTTGTTGATGATCTTCACCGACGCGGAAATGCCTGAAATGGACGGTTATCGCCTGACCACCGAAATTCGCAATGACCCACGTTTGCGCGGCCTTTATGTGGTGTTGCACACCTCGCTGTCCGGCAGCTTCAACGATTCGATGGTGAAGAAGGTCGGCTGCGACAACTTCCTCTCCAAGTTCCAGCCGGACAAACTGGTCGATGTGGTGCGCCAGCGCCTGATGCTCGACGAAGTACCGGCCTGACGCTACGCTCGCAGGCTGACTGTGCGGCAGCCTTTGATTCGGTGAGAAAGCTCGTATAGGGTGGCGCTTTTGACCCACCAGGGAGTTGGCCATGCTGCGTCTGAGCGCGCTTTATCGTTACCCGCTGAAATCCGGCAAGGCCGAGGTCCTGCAAGGGATCGGCCTGGACAAACTGGGGCTTGAGGGCGACCGACGCTGGATGCTGGTGGACGAGGCCAGTGGGCGTTTCCTGACCCAGCGCGCCGAAGCGAAGATGAGTCAGTTGTCCGCGCTGTGGAATGCCGACGGCGGCCTGACCCTCGATGCGCCGGGGCATTCGGCGATTGAGATCGCGTTGCCCGGCAACGAAGCCGAACTGCGCGGCGTGACCATCTGGCGCGACACCCTGCGCGTGCCGGATGCCGGCGAAGAAGCGGCCCGTTGGGTCAGCGAGTTCATTGGCAAACCGACGCGACTGGTACAAGTGCCGCTGGATCGCGCCCGCACGACTCAGGCCGGGTATGGCAACGATGACGATCAGGTGGCGTTCGCCGACGGTTTCCCGCTGCTGCTGATTGGCGAGGCATCGCTGCAACACTTGTCGCAGGAAGTCGGACGTCCCCTGGAAATGCTGCGGTTCCGGCCGAATCTGGTGATCGAGGGCAGCGAGGCGTATGCCGAGGATGGCTGGAAGCGTATCCGCATCGGGGATGTCGAATTCCGCGTGGTCAAGTCGTGCTCGCGGTGCATTCTCACCACGATCGATCCACAGAGCGGTGAGCGCAGCGCGGATCGTGAGCCGCTGGCGACTCTGCAGAAGACTCGGGCCCAGGCCGACGGTGCGATGTTCGGGCAGAACCTGGTCAATGACAGCAACGGTCGACTCGAAGTCGGCATGCCGGTGGAAATCCTCGAGTAATCAGTCCCGAAACGAAAAATGCCCGTGTCTTTGGACACGGGCATTTTTTATTGCCGCCGGAAACCGTAGCTTCAGCCGCGGTATTCGCACAGGTAAGCGGTGTCGACGGCCACTTTCAGCTGGAACTTGCTGTTGGCTGGCACGTTGAACTGGCTGCCTGCGGCGAAGGTTTCCCAGTCGCTGCTGTCCGGCAGTTTGACGGTCAGTGCGCCGGACACCACGTGCATGATTTCACGCTGGCTGGTGCCGAATTCGTATTCGCCCGGGGCCATGACGCCGATGGTCGCAGGGCCTTCGGCAGTGCCAAAGGCGATCGACTTGACGGTGCCGTCGAAATACTCGTTGACTTTAAACATGGGCGATTCCTCTCGAAAAGGGCTTAAAAGGGTTAAAAAGGGCTGGCCAGTATGCACAAGGCTTCTGGCGCCGTCACCTGCGCTAGAGCGGCAGCACCAGCGGCAATAATCGCGCGGTATTGCGTGCATCTTCCAGTGCGCGGTGCTGTTGACCGGTGAACTGCATGCCCGCCAGTTGCAGGGCGCCATTGAGTCCCAGAGGCCGTTCCAGGCGTCGGGCCTTGGCAAAGCGCTGTTTGAGGTTCATGTGCGGCACACGGCTCAGGACGCTGTCGAGTTGCAGGCGCTGCCATTCCTGAAGCAATTGCTTGCGGTCGTAATCGCCCCAGCTGGCCCAGCCTTCAAGGCGTGCCTGGTGCTGACCGAGCCAGCGCTCGAACGCCGGCCAGACGTCGGTCAGCGGTTGCGCCGCGTCGATGTTGGCCTGGGTGATGTGTGTCAGCTCGCGGCAGAATGGCGTCAGCAGTGGCCGACGCGTCGGTTTGACGAAGCGTTGAAAGTGATCCTGCTCGCGACCGGTTCGATCCACCAGGGTGGCACCGATTTCGATGATCTCCATTTCCGTAACCGGCCAGCCACCTTCATCGGTGGTGGCTTCCAGATCAATGACCAGCCAATGGGGCATCGCAGGGTTCCTGATTTCCGCGTCCTGATTATTCAGAGCGTAGTCAAACCCTGCGTTTGCGCCTGGCGACTACTCGACCTGCAACAGAACCTGACGATTTTTGACCTGATCGCCGACCTTGACCTGCACCCGCTTGAGCACGCCATCGATGCCGGCCTTGAGCGGGTGCTCCATTTTCATCGCCTCCAGCACCACCAGTAGCTGGCCTTTACTGACCGGGCTGCCTTCGCTGACAAGCACGTCGATGATTGCGCCATCCATCGGTGCTTTCAAGGTGCCGGAACTGACGCTGGTCTGACTGTCGATCACCGCGTGAGTTCGATCCACCAGGTGCAGGCTGCCGGGGTGGGTGAACAGCCAGAGATGATCGTCACGCAGGCGATAGGCATGGCGCTGGCGCAGGCCATCGATTTCCAGCGTCACGGCCCCGGCGGTGTGCTCGACCAATTTGAGTTCGATGACGCGCTCCGCAACCTGAACTTCAAAAGCGTTGTCCGGCCTGGTGCGCAGTTGCACGTTCCAGTCATGGGCGTCGAGGCCGATGCGATACAGCAACGGCGCACCGACGTTGTTGCGCCATCCGGACAACGGGGCGCGGTGTTGCTGTGCGGCGGACTGGTAGAACAGCATCGCCGCGATGGCCAGCTCTTCGGCACTGGGCGAATAGCTTCGCAGGCAGTCGTGATCTGCAAAGTACTGCGGGATGAAGCCAGTGCCAAACTCACCGCTGATGAATTGCGGATGCTGCAAAAGGCTGGCGAGCAATCGCTGATTGCTCTGCACACCGAGCAACACGCTGTCCTGCACTGCGCACAACAGTTTGCGCCGGGCCTCTTCGCGGGTTGCGCCATGGGCGATCAGTTTGCCGAGCATCGGGTCGTAAAACGGTGAGATCGACTGGCCTTCAATCAGTCCGTGATCGACTCGTGCACCTCGATCCAGTGCCGGCGTCCAGGCTTCGACGCGACCGGTCTGGGGCAGAAATCCCTGGGACGGATCCTCGGCGTAGAGGCGCACTTCCATGGCGTGGCCATCGAGTTTGACCTGCGCTTGCGACAGCGGCAGAGGCTGGCCCTCGGCAACCCAAAGTTGCCACGCCACCAGGTCCAGCCCGGTAATCAATTCGGTCACCGGATGTTCGACCTGCAACCGAGTATTCATCTCAAGGAAGTAGAACCGGCCACGGGCATCGAGCAGAAACTCCACCGTGCCAGCACCGACATAATTCACCGCACGCCCGGCCTTGAGCGCCGCTTCGCCCATCGCCTGACGCAGGTCCTCGGTCATCACCGGGCACGGTGCTTCCTCAATGACTTTCTGGTGGCGACGCTGGATCGAACAATCGCGTTCGCCGAGGTAGATCAGGTTGCCGTGTCGGTCGCCAAAGAGCTGCATTTCGACATGGCGCGGTTCGATCAGCGCCTGTTCGAGGATCAGTTCGTCGCTGCCGAATCCGTTCAGTGCTTCGGAGCGGGCGGTACGCAATTGTGCTGTCAGTTCCTCGGCGTGGTGCACCAGGCGCATGCCGCGTCCACCACCGCCGGCACTGGCCTTGATCATCAACGGATAGCCGATGCGTTCGGCTTCGCGTGTCAGGGTCGCGTCGTCCTGCTCGGCGCCTTGATAGCCGGCGATGCAAGGCACCCCGGCGGCGAGCATGGCGATCTTTGATTGGCGTTTGCTGCCCATTAGCTCGATGGCTTCGACGCTCGGGCCGATGAAAGTCAGGCCGGCCTGTTCGCAGGCCCGGGCGAATTCGGCGTTTTCCGAGAGGAAGCCATAACCGGGATGGATCGCGTCGGCACCGCTGCGCCGGGCGGCGTCGAGGATCGCCGGAATGTTCAGGTAAGACTGTTGCACCGGCGCCGGGCCGATGTTCACCGCCTCATCCGCCATTTGGACATGCAGCGCATTGGCGTCGGCGTCGCTGAACACCGCGACGGTGCGATAGCCGAGGGTCTGGGCGGTGCGCTGGATGCGGCAGGCGATTTCACCGCGGTTGGCGATCAGGATTTTATGGATGGCGGGCATGGGCTTTTCCCTTGGATTTTGTGCTGAATGGGACTGCCTCTTCGCGGGCAAGCCCGCTCCCACAGGATTTGTGAATGACACAGATCCAATGT